>JAURHZ010000175.1 GCA_030833025.1 Armatimonadota bacterium | reverse complement strand
TGCCGCGCAGGGTGCGAAGTGGTATCCATTTCCACAGAATTATGTCTATTCCCGCCCTGTATATATGGGGCTTGCACCGACATGGTCTGATTATGTGGCGATGTCTTGGTACCCGGGGATGCTTTACTACGGCGGTTACTTTGGCTATCGTCCATGGATGCCAGGCCTTATGTACTCCCCGATGGTTGGCTTGAACATCAATATTGGTGGACGTCCGTATTACGGTTGGAATAGCTACTCGACGTATTACAGAAGTAATCCAATTGGTCGTGTGGGTTGGAGCAGCCGGCCAGCCTACAATTACAACAGCGTTGGCCGCCGCACGGGTAGCAGCTCATTCGGATCCGCATCCGGTAGCCGTGGCTCCTTTGGAAGCGCTGCGGGAAGATCATCAGCTGGTGGTGGGGCAGGTCGCACAACTGGCGGCAGCTTCGGCTCATCATCCACGCGTACACCATTTGGTGGAAGCGCACGGACAAGCGGTGGTAGCTTTGGCTCTTCATCGTCGACGCGCACGCCATTCGGTGGCAGCGCACGGACAAGTGGTGGCAGCTTTGGATCATCATCGTCGACGCGCGCACCATTTGGTGGCAGCGCAGCAGGATCGACGTCTGGTAGTGGATTAGGCGCATCGAGAACCGGACGCACAGGCTCGTTTGGATCGAGTGCACCATCTAGCGGTTTTGGTTCAACACGCGCACCATTTGGCGGAGGCGCATCAAGCTCGGGAAGCACACGCTCAAGTGGAGGCTTCTTCGGTGGTGGAAGCAGCAGCACACGCTCAAGCGGTGGAGGCTTCTTTGGTAGCAGTACCCGTTCCAGCGGTGGAGGATTCTTCGGCGGTGGAAGTAGCGGACGTCGCTCCGGTGGATTTGGTGGCTTTGGAGGCCGTCGACGATGACAGATTTAGTCTTTGTAACGGGTGGAGACTGGGACTCGACCACGCTGCACAACAATGGCTTTGAGCTTGCTGCGCAGCAGCTGTTGCTTGAGATTCGTGCTGGGCGTGATGAGTTCGATGAGCCAATTGATGGCGGTATCTGGGAAGGCTGTGACATGACGGCATTTGTCCGCCCGATGGACAACCCGGATGTACCCTTTGATGCGCTTCCTGGGCGTATTACGCTACGCTTTCCGTTTCACGAGGTTATCGTAGAAAACATCACGCCATTTGTGGATGCACGAGGTACGCGTGTATTTCTAGACGGCCGGGATGTCAGCGATCAGCTGGTGGACTTGGTCGTGAATATCGATGCCGGTAACGACATGGTGGAAGCGGTGATTTCGGTGTATCGCAACCGTTTCTTGTTCCGTGATGAGGTGATTATCACGGATTTGCTGGGGAATTAGGGCATGAACCGACCATCTGCGGCGAGTGTCGCTGCTGCTGAGCTGACATCTACGTATGTGTTTTTCAGCGGTCCCCAGTCGGATGGCTTGACTGTGATTCGTGATGGTGAGCTGTTGTTGCCTGGTACGGTTGACTCGGTTTCTATCGAGGTGGATGTATCCGATGAGGCTAACCCCCTGCTCACGGGTGTGATCAGTCTGGTGGCAGGCAGCGGGGTCGCATCCCGTTTTGGTAATAGCATCTCTCTGTTTCCCGGCTTTGTCGAGGTAATGGTTGGTGGTAAGCGATTACAGCTGGTTTGCCCAAATACGGGAGACTTGTCGACGCTTTGGTTTGGAGTTGGGATGCGGACCAGTGGCGAGGCAACTCCCGTTCAAGGGGTTACATCGCTCAAGGTATTGCTTGCAGCGGGTCTTGGGGCCACGGCTGACTTGGTCTGGTCTGACAACGGTTTACAGGAATCGTTGCTAGCTTAGGGTTTGATGGGTGGGCGTGCTGTTCAGCTCTTGAACGGCGTCGCCCACATTTCAATACTTACTGCACTATCTGCCGGTAATTCTGCATTTCGCGCCGCATCGATTTGACTGCGTGTTGCACCGAGTGTGACCAATGTCATTTTCGGTGAGCCTGCGATGAGATTAACGACGGCTTCGGCGGCATCCGGTTCGGCCGAAAATGCGTGATCCAACCATTTCAGCGCGAGCTGTCTTAGTTGGTTACGCTGTTGTTGCACGCTGAGCTTTGGGATTTCTGTGGTGACATCAAATGTCAGTCGCTTCCGTTCCGGATCCCATGTGAGATTTTGCGTTCCGGGTAGGTCGATCGGGTCATCATCGGGGAGGGGAGCTCCGGATGTCTCAGCGGATGCTCCAAGAATGGGGGGCTTCGCGCCTTCGGCAAGCGTCGGTTGCGATTGCGTATTGTCGTCACCACTACTGGATGACTGCCTTGGCTGGTCGAATTTTGGGTAGGTGGGTTGTTGCTTTGCACGCGCGGGATCGGGTCCACGGTTGATGAGAGACGTTCCGACGGCGATGCCAGCCAATGTAAACGCGATCGCTCCAGCCGCTAAGAGCCCGAGCTTTACCGCTTGTGGAAGCGCTGTGTACCAAGTTGCCACACCGGCAACAAATGAGAGTTTTTTACGCCGAGGCGTTGGGCCGGTTTTCCCCGATGTTTGATTTCGAGCTTGCGAACGCTCTTTAGGGGTGGATTCCCGCGCGAATGTATCCTCGCGTGTGCGCATCACCCTTCGCAGGCGGTCGGCGTGATCCTGATTTCCGGGTGCACAATCGACTGCGAGTGCATAGTGATGGCGTGCATCTGCTGCGTGCCCGGCATTTTCGTATAACTCACCGAGAAGTGCGTGTGTGGTGGCACAATCAGGCACCGATTCTAAGCGTTGTTGTGCGAGTGCAATGGCAACCGATGACTGGCCCCGGAGCTTGCAAAGGTTTATTTCAGCAAGCGTTGGTGCCTTGTCGTCAGGATTTTCCAGTGTGCCCAAAGCCGCCCTGACCCCGCTCGGTTTCATCGAGTGAAACTTGTTGTACCCAAGTCGCACGGGCATAGCTGGCGATGACCAGCTGGGCTATACGATCTCCCCGGGCAATTAAGAAGTCCTGTTGGCCGTGATTGATTAACAGAACGCCGACTTCGCCGCGGTAATCGGCATCGATGGTCCCAGGCGCGTTTACCATCCCGATACCAAATTTGAGTGCCAAGCCCGACCGGGGGCGTACCTGTGCTTCATAGCCAGGTGGGAGAGCGATAGCAATTCCTGTCGGTATCAGCCGACGCTCACCGGGTTTGAGAGTGATGGCTTCCGTGATAGCCGCACGCAAGTCCATTCCAGCCGAGTGAGCGGTTGCATACTCGGGCTGCGGGATGTCCGTAGCGTGGGGAAGTGCGACGATGTCGACATTCACGGAAGCCATTTGTGTGATTCTAGCCAGCTACCCGGCTGGAGAGGTTAGTGTCCTGATCGCCAGTTTGCTTGACTGGCATCGTGAACGTGATGGTCGTTCCCTTGCCAATACCATCGGAGTCTGGCCACATCGTTCCGCCATGTCCCTCGACAAAGTTACGTACGAGGAAGACGCCAATACCTGTTCCATTGATGGAACGTGTATCGCGGTTATCCGCACGCGCAAACTTCTCGCCAAACTTCTTGAGGAACTCTGGGCTCATGCCAAGGCCTTCATCAGAGATGGCAAACTGTACGAACTCATTGCCTGGAACCATGGATGCTTTGACCTTGACTGCACCACCATCCGGCGAATACTTCAGCGCATTGCCAATCAAGTTATGCAGGATCTGCTCGAATTTGTCAGGATCGGCATCGATAATCTGTGGGACATCTGATTCGATCTCGAACGAAATCGAGTGCGTATCGCGCTTGTAGGTGCTTCCGTTTTCAATGGTGATGGTCTTCTTGAGGACTTCAGGAAGATCAACGGTGTCGAAGACGAGCTGCATGCTTGCACCGGCCTCGATACGTGACACATTGAGGAGGTCATCAATCAGACGGCGAAGACGATCGCATTCCTTGTCGATGATTCCATAGAACTCAATCCTGTCGTTCTGGTCAAACATCGTGCCATCTTCATCCATGAGCAGGGTGCTGACGAATCCCTTGATGGAAGTCATCGGGGTTCGGAGCTCGTGGGAGACCGTCGAAACGAACGCGGTCTTCATTTTGTCGACATTTTTGATTTCAGTGATGTCGTTGAAAATCGCGACGGTACCAAGACGCTCGCCGGACTCATTGTTGACTGCGGCAGATTGGACCTGGAAGGTGTGGAGGTTCTCTGGAGAACCTGGCTCCGAGATTGTGATCTCATCAGTAACTTCAGCATCGGAGTTCGTAGCTTCACGAAGCAGCCTGAGGACATCTTCGTTGGAAACAACAGAGTCCATCGGGCGATTGTGGAGGCTCTCATCGAGTGCGATTCCAAGAATCTGACGCGCGGATGCGTTCATTTGCGAGACGCGCTCGTTCTTGCCAATCATCACCAATCCGATGGAAAGGGCATTGATCTGCTCTTCAAGCTCGCGCTTTTCTTCAACAACACGGCGGAATGTGGTTGCGGTGTTGATTACTGCTGCAGCATTACGGCTCATCCGCTCGAGAAGTGCAACATCTTCTTCTGTGAAGACACCACCAAAACGCTGGTTGAAGACGTGAAGAACACCAATCGTCTTACGGTCTACAACCTTATTGGTTTCTTCATCACGCTTTTCAACAATCAGTGGTACACAGACACCGTTGCGGACGCCTATCTGGCTGAAGATTTCCTTCGAACCAAACTCATCCGTGATGGCATCGTACATGATGGCTGGCGCACCGGATGTAAACACATGACCAGAGAGGCCATCCGTGGCTGCAATACGCAAACCATCTAGGTTAGACTCATCCAAGCCAAGCGCCGGACGCTCAGCAATAAGGTCATTTGTCTCAGGGTCATGGACCATCAGGAGACACTTTGTACCCTGGACAATCATCCCGATACGGGTCATCAACCGGCGTAGCGTCTCTTCAATCTCGTTGATTTCAGGGGTCGGCTGCGTTGAATCATTCGATTCCTGTACACGACGGTTTAGATCTTGGATGATTTTGTTTCGTTGACTGAGCTCGATTTCCAGATGCGCAATGCGCGCCTTCAACTCGTCAATTGTGCCGTCCAGTGCCATACAGGGTGCGTCCTTACTGTGAGAAGTG
>JAURHZ010000174.1 GCA_030833025.1 Armatimonadota bacterium | reverse complement strand
ACTTCCGTCTCCCTAACAGACTGGAGATACTGCGCCAGCTTGTCACGGTCCGCCTTTCCAAGCTTTACTTCCAAGCGCTTTGCATCTGTTAGAACATCATCCAAAATGCTCTTTTTCTCCGCATAACGCTGCAGTGTCTGTGCTCGGCTCGCGGCATCATCGGCGACGAATAGCCGCTCAAAAAGCCTCCGGGGACTGTTTTCGGTCGGCAGCGGCGTTCCGTTACGGTCAAACGCGAGCGTATGGCTGTGCAATGCGCTACCCGTTCCCGACATGTCGCCGATTTCGATGCTAGGGAAGCGCGTGGCCATCCCGATTTTTTCAGCGATGACCTGATCGGCGGAAATGCTATTCGCGTAATCCTTGCCGGGAACCGCCTTCAAATCCGCTCCAGTGAGCCAGGTATCTGCACCCGAGTGGCCGCCCGTTGTCCGCAAGTGCCCAAGGCCAGACAGCACGGAAACATGGTCCCGTAGTGGGGCAAGGCCCTTGAGTGTCCCGCCGAGCGCCACGCCCTTACCGGCATCCTTTGGAACCCACTCCAGAATATTGACGCCATTCGGGACATAGCAGAAAATCGCCCGTGGCGTTGCCTTCACCCCGGACTTTGCGAGTGGCTTGAAGGTACTCGGGTTTCCAAATGCCTCGTTTGGCAACATCGCATCGAGGAGCGGTAACGCCAGCGTCACCCCCGCCGCGCGCAACACCGTACGACGATGAAGTGGTTGCATCGTTCGAATCATCATTTGCGTGGCTCCTGTTCCCGCTGCCGCCCGCGGGCTTTCAAAATGCCTTTTCCAAGCGCATCACCAACCAAGAAGTAGGTTTCAGCATTGCCAAATTCATGATGCCCATGACCGGGATTTGGCGAGTCCTCAGGCTTCCGCACAAAGTCACGGGTAGTGACAAACACAACACGGTTTCCAAGCTCGGGATGCCGTTCTGCTGCAGCCCGTTGTGCATCCCGTAAACGAGTCCACTCCGGTGGCGCATCCCGCCACGGCCCTGTGATCTCCCCAATCACCACAGGAAGTTGGGGGTCACCGAGGTCGCGGCGGACATCTTGCATCAAATGCACCAAGTTCGCTTCGTACTCAGGCACTGCCGTTCGAGGTTCAACACCATCATTCCAGCCGTGGTACCAAACAAAGCCGGCGAGCTCCACAGGCCCCTTCAAACTGCCGAGAGCCTCCCGGATATTAGCCATCATCAAGTGGTAGTACTTCCCGGTCACCCCGCCAGAACTCGGTGGACGAAAGTCTTTGTAAAGGCTTTTCCCACCCCAAGCGCACTTAATCAGCAAAATGTCATCCCGGATAGCACCACCGACAACATGCCCAAACTGCAGCTCGGGACCGAAGTGATGCACATCCAGATAAGGAGTAAAACCAAACCCTAGGGGCCCTGATTTCGCCGGTGCGTTTTCAGGCTTGTACCAAACACGGACATCCTTTCGGATACGCCAGCTGCCATCCGGGTTTTGGAGATGCCGCATTTGACGCGCGAGTCGCGGCTCCTTTATGAGGGTCGCGAGCGTCCCACGGCCATCGTTGTAGTCACGCCCGGCGAGGTCAACAACAGCCTGTCCTTCCATATTGGACTGTCCAGCGAGGATAAAAACCTGTGTCATCACAAACCCTCCACTCACGATTCGTTCCGAAGCGCCAAATGTTATTTCGTCCTGAAATCCCGGCTCTCAACTACCGCGTGGATCAGCGAGCGCAATGTCATGCCATTTTTGCGAACCTTGGCCACACTTGTATCCAACAGAGGCTTGTCGGCCACGCCAAGCTCACGGCCAAGGGTATAGGTTGCCATCGCGCGCGTCAGCGTCTGCAAAAACAAGCCATCATTTTTCATGAGATAGTCCTGCAAGCCATTGGCGCCAGAGATTAGTATCCCATCTGGCATCCGAGCACTCGCATCTATCGATGGATCATTTGCCTCAATCCGACCCTGATAGCCATGGCCCTCGCGAACCCGCCACTCACCGCACGCATTGTAGTTTTCGAGCGCAAATCCAAGTGGATCAATTTTGTCGTGGCAGCGTGCGCACGCCGGGTTTTTCCGATGGATTTCCAAGCGCTGGCGGACCGTTGCCTTGTCGATACCGGGCACCTTTGTAGCAATCTCACCGACATTCGCGACGGGGAGGCCGGGGTCCTGACCGAGCAGCGTTTTGAGAATCCAAACGCCACGGGTGACCGGCGATGTTCGCGTTCCATTGGATGTAATCGTCTGGATGCTTGCCTGTGTCACGATGCCGCCGCGGTGGTGTTCCGGCAAGACTGGCACGCGGCGGAATGCATCGCCTTTGACGCCCGGGATGTCATAAAACCGCGCCATCCGCTCATTGATCACCACAAAATCAGACTTAATCAACTTTCGCAGATCGACATCGTGGTGGAGCAGCTCATCGAAAAATGCTTCTGACTCACGGACCATCGATGTCTCTAAATGCCGGTCGTACTCCGGGTAGAGATTGTGTGCCGGCGGGTTGGCGCCGACCTTTCGCAGTCCAAGCCACTGTCCGGTGAAGTTCTTGACAAACGCCGATGCTTTTGGGTCTCGGAGCATCCGGTCGATTTGCGACGCAGTTATTGCTGGTTTGAGCAACGAGCCATCCGCAGCAGCCTTAAACAAGGCATCATCCGGCATGCTCGACCATAAAAAATACGAAAGGCGGCTAGCGAGCTCATAGCCATTCAGTGCCCTCGATGGCGCATTATCCGAAAACGGCTCTGTCAGAAAAAGAAAGTCTGGACTTGCAAGGATTGCTACCAACGGGACTTTGATGGCATCCACAAAGCTCTTCTTCCCCGGGCGGCTCTTGGTAAACAAGGACAGCTTTTGGGACACTTCCTGCGGGGTTACCGGGCGACGATACGCCTTTGGCATAAACGCTTCGAGGATACGCTTTGCTGCGATAGTTTCATCGGATGACAGCCCAGAAGCGCCCCCACCAAGCAGCTGTGTCTGGCTCTTTGGCGGCCAAGCGGAATACACCGGACCTTCCAGCTCAATCCAGTCCACCAGCAGCTCGGGTCGCGCGAAGTCATCTTTACTTTGGAGCCAGAAGTTCTCCAACACCGATGGAATCTCATAGGCATAATCGATATCAAAACCGGCTTGCTGCGCCGTCATCCGCGTACGGATTTCATAAATGCCCGGTGCGCTTTCGGATGCTGGAACATCAAGCTCAGCGATGACATCCGGCTGGCTTCCCAAATGCCGCGTGACCTTTACGCGCGCTGGGCCGTAGGTGTACATCCGATGGTTTCGGAAATGTTCCAAATCAGATGTGTACTGCTGGTCATGCCACTGCTTACCCTTAGGATTCTCGCGGATCTGCTGGTCGCGGCGGGCTCCAAGAATACGCCCCGCGGATGCCAGAACTTCCGCGCGATTTGGCACACGGGATGCCGCCCGGAAACGCAAAATATAATCGCCTTCGACTGGCACGCGGAAGTCACGGAAGTTGACGCCTTTATCCCAGCTTGCATGATGTACACGCGTAAACCCGTTTTCGGTTGGGTTAGCGCCATCATTCAGAATGACATTAAAGCCATCGCGCTTAACACGGTACTGGTCCATCCCAAGCTTATTTTCTTCGGGTTCAAAGTGCCATTTGAATGCGGCAGGCTGGCTCCCTTCGACCAATGCCTTGTCCACAATTTGGCGCGCCGCAGCGTAGTACAGCTCCATGTGCAGCGGCGAAATCGTCAGCGCCTGCCCAATATTGTCGAAGCCACCCGCCGGAGGGTCATCCGGAAAGCTGTCCGCAGGTTGGAAATCCACTCCCATGAGGTCCCGAATCGTGTTGTTGTACTCGGCCCTGTTCATCCGGCGTAGCACCACCCGGTTCGAACGTTTTGCCGTCTCGGCGGCGGCAAGCTGTGTCTCGAGCCAGCTCGCCAGCTGATTCGCTTCATCCAAGGTTGGTTGAAGATCACCCGCCGGGGGCATTTGATGCCCGCCGATGACATTGAGGACTTCATGCCACTTCACTGCCGTTGCCGCATCGGAAAAGGTCGTCGTTAGCGTATCCAGCCGGAGGTTTCCAAATGTTGCTGCCGCACCGTGGCATTTAATGCAGTACTTGTCGAGAATGGGACGAATCTTGGATTTGTAGATGTCTGTTTGCGCTGCAACAGACTTGGTTTGTGCACGCGGCAGAAGCGACAGAGTGGCCGTCGCAGCGGACATCAATATTCCAAATCCGATAAGCGTCACGGGCAACGTAAACGCGCGACTAAGCCTAAATGATTTTTCGGTCGACATACATCCAGCATTATGCATGAATGGGCGATTTGCGGATAGGTTCTGTTTGCTAATCCACGGTCGGGATGCCGCCGACCAGCAGCTTATCGGCAGCTTGCCAGTCTGGCATGTACTGCGTCATCAGCGCATAGAAGCGCTTGGTGTGGTTCCGTTCCAAGAGGTGCGTAAGTTCGTGGACAACGACCATTTCAAGACACTCTGCTGGAAAGAGAGCGAGCGCCAAGTTTATCCAAACCCGCTTGGCTTTGATCGCGCATGTTCCCCAGCGCGTGGACATTTTCTTGATGCCGATCTCGTTCACGTGCACCCCCATGATGGGTTCATAGCGAGCGATCAGAGCACCCACGGCTTCTTTCAAAATGTCACGCTTCCAGGAATCGAAAAGGGCATTGAGCTCCGCCTGTCCATCCGTGTCGCGGACCTTTAAGAGAAGTGCACTGCCACTTTGCTGAACGCCCCGGCGCAAAAATCCTCGGGCAATCCCAACGCGAATTTCGCTGCCTAGAATCATGTGGATGGAGCCATCCGTTACCGGGATGGCGGGCATTTGTGGCGCAGCTGCCGTCCGCCGGACGACCTCTGCCTTGGATGTATCCAGCCATGCAAGACGCTCTAAAACAGAGGCCTTGATCACCTTTTGCGTCGTGCCGTGCGGAACCGACATCGTGACATGGCCATCCGGCGGGTTGACCATAATCCGAATCGATTTCATCCGGCGGAAGGTGACCTTGATCGGATGCTCTGCAACAACAAGCTCCAAAACAACATTTGGCTTTGGAGCTCGCGTGTGGCGCAGTGTAAACATCACCCG
>JAURHZ010000173.1 GCA_030833025.1 Armatimonadota bacterium | reverse complement strand
CTGCCGCCCGTGGCGCCGGCGGGAGCGGCGAGGTTGGCCGCTTCCAGGCTGCCGCTGGGGTCATAGCCCTGGCCGGAGACGGCCACGCGCTCGGTGCCCACCCGCAGTTCCTGCACCACCTGGCGGTTCTGGGTGAGGGTGCCGGTCTTGTCGACACACAGTACGGTTGCCGAACCCAGTGTTTCGATGACTGGGATGCGGCGTGCGAGCACCTGGGACTTAGTGAGTCTCCACGCCCCGATTGCAAGAAAAACCGTAAGGACGACGGGAAACTCAGCCGGAATCATCGCCATCCCAAGGCTGATTCCAGTAAGAATCCCTTTTAGCCACTGCCCATGAAGAAATCCATAGGTGACTCCGACGATGGTGCAGATTGCAACGCTGACAGCGGCCACTTTACGGACCAACGATGCGACTTCACGCTGGAGATGCGTCCCTTTGAGTTCTATACCCGAAAGTGCGGTACCAATTTTGCCAAACTTGGTTGCAGCACCCGTCACCAAAATCCGACACATCCCCGACCCACTTGTGACCAACGTTCCGGAATATACGAACGGAGTGTCGTCTCCGCCTGGCTCAGTAGAAATATCCAAATCGGTGGAATTGGCGCATCGCTTGGTCACAGCCACGGATTCGCCTGTGAGCACCGATTCATCTATTTGGAGATGTACACCGTCGATTACCACTCCATCTGCGGGGACCCGATCTCCTTCGGCAAGGATCACTAGATCGCCGCGGACGATGTCAAGGCTGGAGATAACGGAGCGAATTCCATCCCGGATGACGGTGGTTCGCGGGCTCGACAGGTCTTTGAGAGCATCCAGTGCACGCTCTGTCTTGTGGTCCTGAACAAAAGAAAGCACCAAAATAAAGATCACACCGCCTAGTAACAGCATCGCCTCCTGCCGGTCTCCTAAAACAAGGTAAATGACATCACATGCCACGAGGAGCAATAGCATCGGCTCACGTAAGATGTTCCAAATGCGTTTCCAGAACCCGCGCCCACCAGATGCAGGAAGCGCATTGTGACCATCATCCAACAGGCGTGCCGCCGCGACATCGCTGGTCAGGCCCTGAGGCTCGAGCTTGTCGATGCTTTGTTTATCCGCGTGTGCAGCAGCTTGCATAGGGTTCTCCGGTGGGATACATCCCACATTCGTATTACCCCGTTCTAACAACTCTGCCATGCAAATGGGCCGTATGGCATAGGCAGGACACCGGTTATGACAATTACACTTTTGGCGTTACTGCTCCACATTCAATGCGGACAGTCAATGGCGTGGACAACGGCGTCCAAGTTAAGAAAACCGCATTCTGGAGTCTGCGGTTTTTGTGTATTAGGCTTATGCGAAGTGAGCGTTTTGCTCATCCCGCAAGCGATCACAAAGTCTACCTTCAGGAAGAATCACATCATCGTAGGTCAATGCAGTGTCCCGGCTGACATCGCGCTTGAGAACACATCCCTCAGCGAGGCCCATCGGGAGGAGATTCTGCTCCCGTACGACATTTGAGTTTTCACACTGCCCGTAGGTCATGTACCACCCGATGCCATCAAGGGTCTGACCAGCCTTCAGGTCGGTCTTTGCAAGCGTGATGACATCCACGACGGGAGCGCCCTGCGGCGCGATCACTGCATCCCGGAACAGCGCAACGCGTGCTGCCGACAGCGGAACCTCGACATGACAGAGGTGGTAAGGCGTGTAAAAGCTGTAGAGCGGGCCATCCCCCATTTTGTAGTAGCGGAAATAGTGCTGCTGGCGTGGGTCATCGCAGTACCCGATGACATAAACGCCCGGGCCAGGCTGCGCGCCGACGACATAGTCGACCATCCCACCCATTTTGAGCAACGGAGCTGCATCGTAGACCTTAGTTAGCTCATCCACGTGGCCGCGGAAATCGCGCCCTTCCATCCCGCGCTGCGAGACCTTCATACCAGTATGATTGGCCACAATCGCCTGTTCGAAAGATATTTTAGAGCCATCCGCAAAGCTGGTAACCATATGCGCCTGCTGGCCCCACTGCTTTGCAAACCCCGCCTGGGTGGTTGGGTTGCGATACGCATCCTGAAGTCCCTTGATGTTGCCACAGACGAGAGGCTTCATCCCGATACTCTTGACGTAGCGCCAGAGATTGATCTCAACTCCCGGTTGGTCACCATCACAGCCAGACAGAATCACTCCTGCCTTATCCGCATAGACCTTCAATATCGGCCCGATAGTCGCATCGAGCTCTGCATTCATCATCACAACAGACTTGCCGTGCGCAAAGGCATTCAGGAGAACGCCCGCCGCAAACTCAACGGTGCCCGTGACTTCAATCAGGACATCGATGTTCTCCGCCGCACAGAGCACATTCGGATCAGATGTAACACATGGAAGACCGGCATCAATGGCAGCATCCAGCTCGGCCGCGGATGTCACATGCTTAGTCTCGGTGATGCCAGCCTCGGCGTATGCCTTTTCGGCCCCAGCAAGGGTGCGGTTTGAGACGGCGGCTAGAGTCATCCCCGGGATGTAATTGCAAATCTGATTGCTAATCCCCCATGCCATAAAGCCGGCACCAATCATCCCGACGCGTACAGGCCGGCCTTCGGCCGCACGCTGCGCGAGTGCTGTATCAACGATGATCATTCGGCGGCTCCGATTCCGGCACGGCTTGAAAAGACGGCGATGTCTCGGAGGCACAGCATACGTGCATCCGCGCCTTGGTGGTGATCACGGTACCAGTGCATCGTCGTTGTAACCGCATTTTCAAGCGGAAGACATGGATCGATTCCCAGCACATGCTTAGCTTTTGAAACATCCAACATCAATAATCCCGCTTCGTGCGGTCCGCTGACTTCCGTGCCAAATGCAACATCCCCAGAGCCGAAAGCACCCTGCGCGATATTGATGACATCCCGGACGGTGGCGGCCATATGTGTGCGTGGGCCGAAGTTGTACGCGCCGGCGAGCTCGGTTGCGGAATGTAGTTTTTCGGCTAGCTCGATGTAGCCACGGAGGGGTTCGAGGACGTGTTGCCACGGCCGGACGGAGTCTGGCCGGCGGATGGAAAGTGTTTGTGCGGTTGTCCATGCCCGGACGGCATCGGGGATTAGGCGGTCTTCCGACCAGTCGCCGCCCCCAATGACATTGCCTGCGCGGACGCTTGCGACCGCAACACCGGCATCGTTGAGGAAGGACTGGCGGAACGAGTTGATGACAATCTCGCAGGCGGCTTTGCTTGCACTGTACGGATCATGGCCGCCAAGGGTATCCTCCTCGCGGTACGGCCAGGCCCACTCGCGGTTGTGGTAGACCTTGTCCGTCGTGATCATGATTGCCGTGCGGCAGTCAGGACAGTCGCGCAGGGCATTTAGGACATTTGCGGTGCCCATCACATTGGATTCAAACGTTGCTAGTGGCTCGCGATAACTCAGGCGAACCAGTGGCTGGGCGGCAAGGTGGAAGATGATTTCGGGGTTTGCAGCTTTGATGAGGCTTGCGGTGCGGTCGGCATCCCGGATGTCGCAGACATGGTGGTCGCAGCAAGCTGCAATGTTGGCTTCGGTGAAGATGCTGGGTGTTGTGTTTGGCTCAAGGGCTATTCCGGTGACATGCGCCCCGAGCTCTGCGAGCCAGAGAGTCAGCCAGCTGCCTTTAAAGCCAGTGTGCCCTGTGATAACAACGCGCTTTCCGTTCCAGAAGCTGGGTGTCATTGTGAACCCTCTCCAATTCGCTCAGACATAAGTGGCCAAACGGCATCTTTGCCCGACATCCCAACTGGTTCCATCGGCCATTCAATTCCGAAGGCTGGGTCATCCCACCGAACGCCTCGCTCGCACCCAGGGGTGTAATACTCGCTCACAACGTAGCAGATTTCAGCATCATCGGTGAGGGTGATGTAGCCATGTGCAAACATCGCAGGCACAAAGAGAGCCCGGTGGTTTTCGGCGGTGAGCTCGACCTTTATGTGCTGAAGGTATGTCGGCGAGTCGGGGCGCATGTCGATAATGACATCGAGGATGGCGCCGCGTGTGCAGCGGACAAGCTTGGTTTCGGTAGCCGGTGCAACCTGAAAATGCATCCCGCGGAGTGTGCCTTTGTCTTTGTTATAGGAGACGTTGATTTGGAAGGCATCCGGGTTTAGCCCGATGGCTGCCATTTCGCGGGCACAGAATGCGCGGGCGAAAAAGCCACGGTCATCGGAGCGTTTTTCCATGTCGACAAGCATCGCGCCCGGCAGGGATGTTTCGGTAAAGGTCACGAATGTCTACCAGACCTTCCAAGGTGCATTACCCGTTGCCCACAACTTTTCCAGTTTCTGTTTGTCTGCTAGGGTATCCATGGGTTGCCAGAAGCCATCGTGGCGGTATGCCGAGAGGCGGCCTGCGGCAGCGAGCTGGCGTAGCGGACCTTGTTCCCAGACCGTGGAGTCTTCCTCGATGAGATCGATGACGCTTGGCTCGAGGACGAAGAAGCCGCCGTTTACCCATGCGCCATCGCCATCGGGTTTTTCCTGGAAAGATGTAATCAGGTTCTGTCCACCGGCGAGCCCAAGGGCGCCAAAGCGGCCAGCTGGCTGCACGGCGGTAAGAGTGGCATCTGTACCTTGCGCCTTGTGGAATGCCACGAGCTCAGTGATGTTGACATCCCCGACGCCATCCCCGTAAGTAAAGCAGAACGTATCAGTGCCGACGTAGTCACGGACGCGGCGGAGGCGCCCGCCGGTCATGGTTGCCTCACCTGTGTCGACCAGCGTCACTTTCCAAGGCTCAGCGCTAGCTGAGTGGATGATCATTTGGTTGAAGCGGAGGTCAAACGTAATGTCGGAGTTGTGGAGAAAGTAGTTCGCGAAGTATTCCTTGATGACGTAGCCTTTGTAGCCACAGCAGATGATGAATTCGCTGATGCCATGTGCCGAGTACATCTTTAGGATGTGCCAGAGAATTGGGCGACTGCCAACCTCAACCATCGGTTTTGGCTTGATACTTGTTTCTTCGCTTAGCCGCGTCCCGAGACCGCCAGCTAGAATAACTGCTTTCATTTCACACCTGTTATCGTCAACATTCCCACCCGGTTACATCCCGGTGTGTTTTGATGAAACAGCTATTCGTGAAGTAAGGTTAACTGACGAAAATGCTGGGATTTGCTCAAATCAAG
>JAURHZ010000172.1 GCA_030833025.1 Armatimonadota bacterium | reverse complement strand
GCCACCGGTTGGGATTCGAGTCAAAGGAATCTGGCTGCCGAACACGCAGAACCTTCAGTACTACACGGGTTCCACCGATGTACTTTCCTGGGATCGTCGTGCCGGAGCAGTTCGCTATAACATTTATCGCTACGACACAAAGATAGGGGAAAGCGCTGACAACCAGTTTATGATTCCATTGGATTCGTTCAAGCCGGGCTTTACCTACACAATCACCTCCGTTGATATCGATGGTAACGAATCACTTCCAAGCGCGTGTATCGGGTCACAAGGGGCTCATGATCCTCGAAACCTTGGAAATGTCCTAAAGCCTGCACCTCCCTTTCCACCCAATGACCTTAGCGTAAAGCCACAGTGGAACAATGGTGCGCCCAGAAACCTAATTCGCTGGAACGATACTGGTTGGGGGTGGAACGTGATGACGTGGGTACAGACACACAACATCTACCGGGATGGCCGCTTGTTGGCATCCGGTGTGTGGGGAGTGGAGTACATCGATGAAGCAGTACGCCCTGGTCAAACGTACACGTATACAGTTGCCACCGCTAACATAGCGGGCGATAAGGAGCAACAGTCAACGTTGCCAAACGCTGTAAGCTGCCAAACTGCGGTTTCCTCTCCATCCGAGGCAAACCAACGGCCAGACATTATTTCGACCAAGCCAAATGACGACAGTGTTCAGATTACCTTCGCACCCGTACAAGGTGCGGAAGATTATCGAATCCGACTTGTAAACCAGCCATTTGTTCACAAGTACACAGGCGGAAGTACCAAAGTAGAGCTGAACGGGCTGCAGCCCGATACAAGCTACGATGTCGTTATCGAGGCGCTTGACAAACACGGACCGTTTCAGAAAATGGATGGCGTGATGGGACCAGGTTCGATGTTGCCCGGTAACCTGACGCGGATGGAAGTTAATGGCCATGGGAATCCATCCAATGTGCCAATCGTCCTGTCATCGAGCCCCGTATCTACGGTTTCTACCAAAAGCCGAGTTCACACTGGAACTCAGGTCTTTTTTGATACATTCCGCGGCTCAGCTCCGATACGGCGCAAAGCTCCTGACCGTACAACCATGCTTGCCAGAACCGGCAAACCATTGCTGCTCGATGGCCAAGGCCGAGACATGACCGACCTCTGGTTCAAGTGGTTCGAAAATGACAAGTGGAACTTCTTCTTCGATGATCTTGACCAGAATACATCCATCGCATTCATGATGGGCAACCATTTCATGGACACCATATATGATGGCGCTACACTGCCGTACCCAGGGCCAGCACACCAGTCAAATGGTGCGATGGTGATGTCGCCGAAGGTGTCCGCCGATATCAGCAACGGTCGCGTTCTTCACGTTACATTCGAAGTTGATCCACACTTTTCGGCACGGCGTTGGACTGATGTGATCTTGTACCCAGCTGGTGATACATTGATTTCAGGCAAAAGCTTTGACAAAATTGCTCACAACACGCTTACCGATAAGTCGCTTGTTTGGTCGGTCACCGATAACCGTCATGATGTCAAGATGGCAACGGGGCGTGATAGTGGCTCCAACCGCATGTTGCGAGATGTCAGCATTTCGTATCCCGATCGACGGTCCAGCACTCCACGTCCATTTCAAGATGTGAATGCACCTCACGTTGAACACAAGATCGGGACCTTTACTGGCGTTAGTACTGGACCGAACGCCTTTATGATTACCTACAGCTACGGAACACCAGATCGGAAGTTTACACCATTCACTGCAACCAGCCGGTGTGATACTTATGCACCAAGTGAGTGGGGGACACTTCTCAAGTGGAACGTTACACCAGAACAAATCGAAGTCGTTACGGATATCAGGATGACGCAGCCGGCGTGGTGGGTCTGGGTTCAAAAAGACCAAAAGTATGCTGATCTTTTGCGTGCCTACTCTGACTCCAAGGAAGGGCTGATCACTATCCGTGGCCGCTACGATGCAAAAACTGATAGGTACATCGGAGATGTCTTTCTTTCGCCACTACCAACTCTGAAGGATGCTCCACTTAACGGAACCATTGCCGACTTAGATAGACGCGTACGTTATGACATGTACATTTCGAAGTCAAAGCTTAGACTCGTAGAAGATGGGATGCTGATCTCAGAAAGTTCGCTGCCAACACCATTGGATTACGACAAGATTTCGGTTGCGTTCTCACACCTCATCTATCACACAGAAAACGAACTGGGCGAAAACATGATTTGGAATTCTGCCAACCGCTACTGGATTAACCATAGGCCGTTCGCAGATGAACGTCACTGGGACAATATGGGCTTCGAAGTCCTGGGAGACTTCCCTGTTTTGCCCAAACGATTCTAAGGCAAAACATAACAAGAAAACCCGGTCACCTGACCTAACGAGGTGACCGGGTTTTTCACGTCAAAATATTACTTTTCAGCGATGGCGAGGGGTGTACAAAAGTACATCATGATGCCATTACGGCTCGGTTAGAACAAACCTATTCGATAACCTGCCACTGTTCAACGACTTCACGGATACCGGACTTTGCACGTAGCGCCTTCAAAAACGCCTCACGGATTTCGCCATACTGGGATTCATAGCCGCGTAGCATTCGCACACGTCCATAAAGATAAACCACACCATGGGTGACGGTCACACTGACCTGACCGAAATCCAAACTATGACGAGCCATGACAGCCCGCACTTCGCGGTTCTGTTCCTTGGCAGCCTCTTTGCTATGAGCCATTGATAAACCTCCTGATCACCAGGAAGTCGATGGTCATGCACACATGGGCCAGTGACGCCCTTGCGTGATGTGAATCAACATTATCACAGATGGCAACGTCAGCACGTTCGAAGGCTTTTGATGAAACAAAAATACGAAGTCTTGGTGTAATAATTACGCATGGATACCTCCTCGAGCCGGTTGACTGGACTCCTCAATACGCTTACGGAACTAACAGCTGAGCTCGTAGACTTATCACGTTCGTCTGGTATCTCAAGCGGCGAACAATCAATGATTCGAGACGCCGTTCTCTGTTTGGATGCCTTACTTCAGCCAACTGAAGATACAGTTGGAACGAATGTACGAGTGACTCAGCTTCCAGTTTTCACCACTGATGAGCTTATATCGACAATCCAAAGTGCTCAAACGAACGAAGACGCATTGCGGCACGTGATGTTGACGACGGACATTCCGATTCACTGGAACACCATTTATCCACGCGTGTTCGCAATCATCCGTGACAGCCTACGCCCACATGATGAACTTCCACAAACTGGCCACCCAGGGATGACGCGCTGGCAATATCGCCTGAGTTGGCAAATGCAACAGCTTCGGTCGGAAGGTGTAGTGCGGTCGGCGGGAGGGGGCTATTGGATTCGAACAGATCCAAATGCACCCAACCACCAGCCCGCCTTATTCGATGAATAGTGTTCAGTCCTTGTATGGATCGACGATATCCTCGCCTGCCATACAAACTCCAAGTGGCCGCAGAGTATGGATAATTCGAACCGTGCCAGCATGGCAGTCCAATACATCTGGGAGGCGTTTATAGCAATGAGGGGATTCATCCGTTCCTCCACCACGTAACACTACATTCTGCTTATCTATCCATTGATTAAGCATGTCCCAAGAAACCTGGCCACCACTCCTAGTACCCTTGTTTGGACCCTTGTAGATCATCTTCCCGGCTGCCTGAGTTCGACTCATCACTCGTCCAGCTCCATGCACCGTTGAGTAGAGAGCATCTCTAGACGCAGGGCTGTCAACTCCCTCCAGAATCACCGACACATCTCCCATGGATCCTCCAACAAACCCACGCTGACCCGGAAATGCCGGTGTTGCGCCTTTACGAACAACCCAGGCATCGGAGCCCATCACAGATTCCTTCCAAGCAAAGTTGTGGTGGTTGTGGACCTCATCGCGGATTTGTGCACCCAAAATAGACGCTACCTTAGAACAAACCCAGTTCCTTCCAGCATACGCGTAGCGACCAGCCAGCTGCATCGCCCGGAGATAGCTTAGCCCATCATCTGATGCTGCATCAAGAAGTGCTGGAGGAGCATCCATATTGCCATCCGGTTGACCACCGGCGACCCTAATGTAATGGCTTGCGATTGTATGACCTAGCCCGCGCGAGCCAAAATGAACTCCAATCCAAATTCGGTCGTGCTCATCCTTGAAAATATCGACATAGTGGTTTCCAGAACCAACCGTACCGAGCTGTCGACGGGCTTTATCCCGCAAACCTGATGCTGCTAAGACATCAATTTCGTTCCACGCATCGTCATCAAACAAGGCATCGTCCACGTCTTCTGTTGTATTAACTCTACCGATACCAAAGCTGATCGATTGAAAAATAGTGTCCATCAGTTTTGGGAAGTCTTTGCAGATATCACTCCAGACGAGGTCTGTCAGGACGGCTTTGTTTCCACAGGCAATGTCAAAGCCGACACCCGCAGGGCTAATCTTTCCGCGATATGCAATGACGCCACCGATGGGCATATTGTAGCCACGGTGTCCATCCCCGCATAGAACGGCGCCGGCAACAGAATCGTTCTGTGCACACCGCGTAATTTGTCCCAATGTATCGGCATCGTGTGAACCGAAAACCTTTATATCCACGATTATCTACCACTTTCTCTAGAGGCCTAAGGAAGCTGCCACACAAACAAAAAGACGCTCCTTAGGACTCTAAGCAACGTCTTTCGAAACCTCAACTCATTGAGTTCTACTTCTTTAGCTTGTCCTTGTACATTTTTCTGAACTTGGCTACTTTAGGTGCGATGATCAACGCACAGTAACCCCGGTTCATGGATGCCTTCTGCTGGTTAGTTGGGTCTTCATACTTCTTAAAGTAGTTTTGATGGTAATCCTCAGCAGCGTAATAGGCCTTGAACGGCTCAATGGTTGTCACAATTTTGCGTGGCCAGATTTTGGCTTTGTTGACTTCATCGATGACTGTTTCGACCACCTTTTTTTGCTCAGGTGTTCGTACAAAGACCGAAGAGCGATACTGCGTCCCAACATCGTTGCCTTGACGGTTCAACTGCGTCGGATCATGCGTTGTCAGAAAAATACGAATCAGGTCAGCAAGGGAAACTTCCTTCGGATCAAACGTAACCTGAACCACCTCTGCGTGGCCAGTGGATCCAGAACAGACTTCTTCGTACGATGGATTGACAACATGGCCGCCGGAGTAGCCGGATTCGACCTTGGAGACTCCGCGCAGCTCTTCAAAGACTGCTTCCACACACCAAAAGCAACCGCCACCGAGCGTAATCGTTTCCA
>JAURHZ010000171.1 GCA_030833025.1 Armatimonadota bacterium | reverse complement strand
CGACACAGCTGAAGAAAACGGGTTTTGATGTCCTCTCCCTTGCCAATAACCACAGCGGCGACTTTGGCCCAACCGGGCAGCGCAACACCACCAAAGTCTTGGAGAGTCTGGGAATTGAACACGCTGGACTTGCTGCAAAGCCGTACACCATCATTGAGAAAAATGGCCTCAAAATTGGGATCTGCGCCTTTGCTCCAAACAAGGGAACCGCGGACCTCAATAACCTCAAGGGCATCCTCAAAGTGGTTCGTGGTCTCTCGAAGAAAACGGATATTGTCATTTTCTCGATGCACGCCGGGGGCGAAGGTTCGAACTACCGCAGGGTAAAGCCAGGTCCTGAGAAGTACATGGGTGAGAACCGTGGGGATGTCCTAAAAATCGCGCACGCGGTTGTTGATAATGGCGCAGACCTCGTCATCGGACACGGACCACACGTCACCCGTGGCATGGAGCTCTACAAAAATCGCCTCATTGCGTACTCCCTTGGCAACTTCTGCACGACAAACAAGGTTAGTCTCGCAGGTTACAACGGCATCGCGCCGCTGCTGACGGTAACGCTTTCCCCGGATGGCACATTTCAATACGGTGATATTCTCGCCACGCGGCAGGCTGCCGGGGTTGGCCCGACCGTGGATGATGCTGGCAAGGCTATTCGGGAAGTCGAGGCGCTCTCAAAGCTTGATTTTCCAAAGTCTCCACTGCGTATCGACCCAGATGGTGTGCTTCACAACGGTAAGGCCACGGCGACTGCCCCTGTCAATCTGCCAGCAAAACCGTAGCCCTGCGACCACTCACGGGCGTGCGGATGTTACCGCCAAGTGCAACCTTAGTTTGTCATAACGAAGAAGAACATAAATGCCGCAGCAAGCGCGATGGGCTCTGTGCAATCATCACTGACCGTTGCCAGCGTCTGACGCGACAGATTTTGTACCTCACGACCGCAAAGCTTGCCGAACAACGCTCCATCCCGGGTCAGAATCTTATCGCCATCCCAGCAGACCAGGACCGTTCCATCACGTTCCAGATGGTTGTTACCAATGTTAGCCAATACCTGTCCTGACAAGTTTAGGATTTGCTTGTCCTTCAGCATCGCGAGTGGCTGGTTTAGCACGTTGTAAACAGTACTCATGCAGGCAGTATATAGTAAATAATGTACAGTGTATGAAACGCAGATTTAGCCTCTTGAGATGATCGACTGCCCGGTAGAATTCTAAGCATGGCACAACAGGGCATCATCGGGACCGCTGGGCATATCGATCACGGAAAGTCCACGCTTGTCCAAGCCCTGACCGGGGTTAATCCCGATCGTTTTCTCGAGGAACAGCAACGCGGGATGACGATTGACCTCGGGTTTGCGCGCCTCCCGGAACGCCCAAGTGAACCGGAAGTCTCATTCGTGGATGTCCCAGGCCACGAAAAGTTCATCCGCAATATGCTTGCCGGCGCAGGCGGAATTCAGATCGCCCTGCTGGTTGTCGCGGCGGATAGCGGAACGATGCCACAAACCCGCGAACACATCGAGCTCCTCTGTGCTCTGGGCATCGAACAAATGCTC
The DNA here is from genome assembly GCA_030833025.1 of Armatimonadota bacterium. GTDB lineage: Bacteria > Armatimonadota > Armatimonadia > Armatimonadales > Armatimonadaceae > CAIRTT01. The sequence goes on along the minus strand of JAURHZ010000171.1, from coordinate 3,721 downwards.
GTCGCCATCACCCGTGTCGACCTCATCGATGCCGAGCTGCTTCCCCTTGTCGAGGATGACATCCGCGAAAGCCTCGCCGCAACACCATTCGCCCGCGCAAACATGCTCCCCGTCAGCGCTATGACTGGGCAGGGAATGGACCAGCTCCGCACAGCACTCGTGGATGCCGTCATAGCCCTCCCGGATCCGAATCCACTCCTCCCCGCATGGCTGGCCATCGACCGCACGTTCACCCGCCAAGGCGTCGGAACCATTATCACCGGCAGCATCACACAAGGACTTATCTCCGCCGGCGACACGCTTACTCTCCTCCCGCAAAACATCCCTGCGCGTGTCAAGTCCATCGAGCGGCATGGCAAACAAACCCAAGCCGCAGCCGCCGGGCACCGTGTCGCCATCAATATCCATCTCGCCGACAAAGCCTCCATCGAGCGTGGCTGTGTCCTTGCACAAAATGGCGCATCGCAGCCCGCATCCATTGTGGGTGTCAACATCACTGTCCACCCGAGTATCGGTCAGCTCAAGCATCAGCAACGCATCCACCTCCACACCGGGACCGCTACGCTCCACGCCCGGCTTCACCTGTTGCGCGGCGACACCGCTGAACCCACCGATAACCCGCATCCCGCGCAGCTCCTCCTCGAGCAGCCGCACGCCTTTCTCCGCGGACAAAAGGTCGCGCTGCGCCTCTGGAGCCCGGAGAATATTGCCGGCTCCGCCACCATCCTCCAAACAAACATGCCACACAAGGCAAAGCGCCGCGATAATGTGACGCTGGACACATTTACGATGCAGGGAAACACCACCACAGCCGCCATCGCGGCACACATCCTCACACGGCACGCCGCCTTCACTACTGCACAGCTTGCGAGTGAGCTTGCTGTGACATCCGATGCCATCGAGGATGCGCTCGAGGAAGCGATTTCAGAAGGTCTTGCCGCGCTGGTCTCCGATGACCTTGTTGTTTCGCCGGTCGCGGCGAAGCGTCTGATGGACACCGCTGCGCGACACCTCACGGATTTCCATCGCAAAAATCCACTCAAGCGTGGCACGGGACGCGACAGCCTGCGGATTCCATTGCAAAAAGCCGCGGATGTCCCTGATTACCCGGCGGTCCTGACCTGGCTTGCGATGCGCGGTGTCCTCGAAATCCACGGTCCGATCATCCACCTAAAGGACTATGTCCCCGAGCTGCCCGCCGCATGGGAAACGCCTGCCGCCGAGATTGAAGCGGTGTTCATCGCGGCCGGTTATCAGCCGCCACACCCAAATGCCTTTGTCTACCCAAGGCAAATCCCTATCGGCGCCATCCTCATGTACCTTGTGGACCAAGAGCGGTTGATCACGCTTGGGGATGACATTTACATCGCAAAAGCCACCTACGACAGTGCGGTGGCGGCGATTAAGGGGCTTGCGGATCACCCGGATGGCATCACCGTCGGCAATGTACGCGATGCCACGGGCTCTAGCCGTAAAGTTGTTTTGCCACTGCTCGAGCGCCTGGATGGCCTTGGGATGACCCGTCGCTATGGCGATTTCCGTGAGTGGGTGGGGCCACGCGGTTGAGCCGCTGGCAGATTTTTGTCGATACAGGTGGGACGTTTACAGATGCCATCGGCATTTCGCCAACCGGCAGCATCCACCGCGCAAAAGTTCTCAGCTCGGGAGAGCTGCGCGCCACGGCAGCGGATGGAAGTATAACCCGCACGCAAACCGGGCTTGAGCCACCGCTGGTTGCCGCGCATCAGCTCACGGGGACGCCGCTCGGAGAGGTGCTACCCGATTTGTCGATGCGTATCGCAACAACGCGTGCGACCAATGCCCTTCTAACGCGTACCGGGACGCGCCCGGTTCTGTTTACCACTGCCGGCTTTGAAGACATCGTGCATATCGGCAATCAGCAGCGACCCGAGCTCTTTGCCCTTGCGATCACAAAGCCCGAACCGTTCCCAGATACGGTTGTCGGTGTCGTTGAGCGCCTCAATGCAAAAGGCGGCAGCGTCCAACCGCTGGATGAAGCCGCGCTCCGGGATGCCGCAACAAGTGTTCTCGCCGCCGGGCACGCGCCCGTGGCCGCTGTTTCGCTTCTCCACAGCACCACCAATCCAGAGCATGAGCAGCGGGTTGCGGCGATTTTACGGGATGTTGGATTTACGACCATTTCCTGTGCGAGCGACCTGACGAGTGGGATTGGCTTTGTTGACCGCACGATGACAGCGTGCATCGATGCCTATCTCTCGCCCATTATGTCGGCCTACTTTAATGGCGTTGCGGCGGCGCTTCCGGATGGCTCGCATTTGCATGTGATGGCATCCAGTGGAACCCTCGTTCCCGTTGCGCGCATTCGTGCCCGCGATTGTCTGCTATCAGGTCCGGCGGGCGGCGTGGTTGGCGCGGCGCGCGCGGCACTGGATGCTGGTTTTGACAAGGCCATCGGTGTTGACATGGGTGGCACGAGCACGGATGTCTGTCGCATCGAGAATGGATTGGTTCCGCTGTCGCGGAAGCAGACCGTTGGGGATGCCACGCTGCTGAGCCCTAGCGCGGAGCTGGTCACGGTCGCGGCAGGCGGTGGGTCGATCTGTTCGCTGGACCATACGGGGATGCTGCGCGTTGGTCCGGCCAGCGCTGGTGCAAACCCAGGGCCCGCCTGCTACGGCCTGGGCGGGCCGCTCACAATTACGGATATCCATTTGTTGCTTGGTCGCATCGATGCCACGAAATTTGGCATCCCGCTCGATTACCAGGCGGCGGAGAGCGCGCTTCAGCGGTTGATGGATGACATCGCGGCGGCGAGCCACCCCGTGACCGATTCCCACGCACTCTGCGAAGGGCTGCTGGTGCTGGCGAATGACACGATGGCGGATGCGATTCGCGGTGTAACCCTCCGGCAGGGGATTGCCTTGGATGGTCACGCACTGATTGCTTTTGGTGGCGCCGGAGGCCTGCACGGTGCGCAGCTGGCGGAGCGTCTGGGGCTGGACACGGTCGTGATTCCCCCGGATGCCGGTTTACTGTCAGCACGCGGCCTCGCGGCGACGGGGCTTGCCCGCACACTTGAACAGCTGGTCGCAGCTCCGGTAGATGAGGGGGATCTCTGGGAACGCGCTATCACCCAGCAGGCGGATGCGAAAGCCGGCCTCATCACCGATGGCTCTGACCCAAATGCAACGTTGGTGACGACGCACACCGCGTACTGCCAGATCGCGGGGCAGGAAGCGGTTTTTCCTATTGCGTTGACAGATGGATGTAGTATTGCCGCTGCATTTACGGACATTTACACGCAGACATTTGGCTCACCACCGCCGGCTAACCGCGCATTCCTCTGTGACACGCTGGTGACGACGGTCCGTGAGGCAGATGGAACACCGATTACGGATGTTCCTGATGCGCTGCCATTTCCAAATGGCGCAAGTGGCCCACTTGCCATCACGCTTCCCCACAGTGCCTTTTTTGTTCCCGGCGGGTGGCAGGTCCACGGGCATGCATCCGGTGCCATCATTTTGAAGCGTTCAGGGGGAGCTAGCGTTGTCTCTTCTGAAGAGCCAGCGGTTGTAGCCGCGCTGTGGAGCCGGCGCTTTGCGGCGATCGCGGATGCGATGGGCGATACGCTTCAGCGGACAGCACTGAGCGTAAATGTGCGTGACCGCTTGGATTATTCGTGTGCGATGCTCGATGCCAGTGGCCGCTTGGTGGCAACCGCTGCGCATATCCCTGTTCA
>JAURHZ010000170.1 GCA_030833025.1 Armatimonadota bacterium | reverse complement strand
GTTTTCCCGACAACCACACGCAACAACCACCTCTCACCGCAGGAATGGCACGAGACGCTTGTCAATGACCCCAATGTCGTTGTCATCGATACGCGCAACGACTACGAAGTCAAAATCGGTAAGTTCAAGGGCGCGGTTGATCCAAACCTCGATGTCTTTACTGAGTGGCCACAGTATGTGGAAGATAATCCGCTCGACAAGGACACCAAAGTCCTGATGTACTGCACGGGCGGTATTCGCTGCGAAAAGGCAATCTTCGCGATGCAGGAGCGTGGCTACACCAATGTGTGGCAGCTTGAAGGCGGGATTCTGAAGTACTTCGAAGAGTTTCCTGATGGCGGTGTCTTTGAAGGTGAGTGTTTTGTCTTCGATGACCGTATTGCGGTAACGCCAGACCTCAAACCCACCGAGCGCTGGGGGCGTTGCCCTCACTGCGGCGACCCAGCCGCAGTCCCAACGGAGTGCCCGTATTGCTTCGAAAATGCGGTCATCTGCGATAGCTGTCAAGCACTCATTACAGCCGGTGAAACGCACCGCAGAGCTTGCAGCCGAAACTGTGCCACCCACGTCAAGCGCGGAACCACGCCGCGCCGACGGAAGGCAGCTTCACCTGTAACCGACAGCGCTAGCAGCTAACTTCAACCGCTACAGTTGATGATCGTGGTTGGCGTGCGTAGCCGTACCAGAATGTTGCAGGGAAGCACGTAACATCCGGACTTCGCTTACCAGAGTACGAATCATTTTGTCCTGGTACTTGAGGTGTTCCATGATGACGCGAATCTCGGCCTCAGCCTTGATATTCGTTTCATAATCGCTGTTCGCCTGACGACGGTCTTTTTCTGCCTGCCGGTTCTGGCTCATCATCACAATCGGCCCCGTGTAGGCCGCCTGAAAACTCAACGCTAGATTGAGGAGGATGAACGGGTACGGGTCCCATGCCTTGTCAGAATGCTTCATCACAAGCACAACATTGACTGCTATCCAAATGACCAGAAGTACGCTCTGAATGGCGATGAAGGGCCACGAACCAACGGTTGTCGCAACCAAATCTGCCAGAATCTGAGCATGTGTACGGTTCTGCTCAAACTCTGCATCCACGTTCTTTAGGGACGGATGCGTGTGCTCAAACTGCGATACCGGACCAGCCTCGAGGTACATGTCATCCATGCTGTCACCCTACCACTAATCCGGATTTTGCATGGTAGGCCATTCAGCCGAATCGCTATTAGGAGACTAAGTCTCTGTGTTAAACCACTAGGTCGTCGCAACAGATATGACAACATGTAAGCTGCACATCCGCTGCGGCGACCCACTTCGTTCCGCGCTGACAACCTCTCAGACCACTTATCTATCCAAGAATGATTATCTTGTCTCCAGCAACAGATATCTGATTGCGGAAAATGGTTGTCCAGCGATCCGTTCGGTTTAGTGCCATCCATTGCATCCCCGAATCCATCGCAGGCGTTCCAAATTCCCCACGCGTCTCAATATGTCGCCAAGCGACTGCGACGTTCACCTTTGGTGCAAACACCGTGTTGCCGGGGCTCATAAACCAATAGTCAATCTGCGCCAGCTTTTCATCGAGGACACCAAACGCAGTAACTTCATTCTGACGGGATGCCGTGTGGACAACGATTCTGCCGTGGACACGCTCGCGCAGAGTACTCAGCGAAATGCCGTCCGGGATGAACCCCATACGCTGCTGCATCGCTAGTGAGATTACGACCTTCCGCTCCGGCTGCCCAGCGGATATCAAGGCGATATCACCAGCGCCGCGTGTAACAACCGATGTTCCCTTGCCAAAGGATGTCACTGTCCCTCCGACTCCAGCGATCAGAGGACTGCGTGAGATCTCGCCACGTCCCGTTGCTACACACACCGTAGCCGTTGCCGAAACATTTGGCTGAGGATCGGCCAGCGAAATCCGGATGTCAGTGCTTCCATGCCAGTCCCACCCGGTGGATGTCTCATCAAGGCGCCCAGCCGACCGTAGCTTTAGAGTGTTCAAGTCCAGAACAGCAATACGCTTGTACGCAGACGCACCATTTGCACCATCGAAGGAGTGAACCATCGCGAGCTGTTTGCCATCCGGGGATAGCTTGAGGTCACTCACATGATGCCCCTTACCAGGAGCGGTGTAGAGGAGGCCGTTTCCTTGGCCATTGATTGCGGCAAAACAGACTTCATCCAGGCGCGCACCACTACGGTCGACTTTTACAAAATACGCATTTGAACCCGCTGGATTCACAGCATAACTATCGACGTCAAAGGCCCCCTTTGTCAGTTGCCGATGAATGTTGCCGGCGACATCGGCGACAATCAGGTGCTGATGCCCAATCATCGGTACCGATTTGCCCGTGTGTACCTGACCGCAAAACAGAAATCGTTGCTTTGCCAAGTTTGTTGTTGTTTGTAAAGGTGTCGTCATAGCCGTCTTGCTCTATCTTATTAATCAATGAAAATGATAACGAAGCATTAACTGGCAACTATGATGCCAGTCACACTACAGATGTACCTGTTTTTCCTGTTCGGGTACCGGGACGTCCGCTAGAATCAAGCCACGATGCGAACAAACAATGTTGAACCCCGGCGGACATCAAATGCGGATGACATGGCACAGCGGGCACTGCGCTTCTTTCTGGATGCAAGTCATCCAACGAGCGGTCTCACCCTTGACCGCACAAAGAATACGCTTGGCTCAGCAGGTCAGACGCGTATCGCAAGCACTGCTGCTACCGGCTACGCAGTCACAGCGTTTTGTATCGGTGTCCACTACGGCTGGCTCGAGCGCCGAACCGCTATCCAGCGCATTGAACGTGTCCTTGCGACTGTTGACTCAAAACTAAGTGGCAGATCTGGCTTCTATTACCACTTTATCGATTGGGAAACCGGTAATCGGGAGTGGAATTGCGAGCTATCCAGTATCGATACAGCACTGCTACAGCTCGGTCTCATCATGGCTGCCAATGTATTCGGAGGCGACATCGCCAAACGTGTAGATGCAATCCTTGCGAAAACGGACTGGCAGTGGATGCAAAATCGCAAAGCAGGTGACCCCGCCGATCTCTGCGTCAGCATGGGCTGGAAGCCAGAATCAGGCTTTCTCGACAGCCGCTGGGACCACTACGATGAGAGTCCTTACCTCTATATTCTCGCGCTTGGTGCGCAGTCTCCCTACCGCCTCCCAGCATCCACGTGGAAGAATTGGAAAACGGTAACCGACCCGAAAACAGGTCTCTATGAGCCTATCGGGCCGATCTTCTGGTCGCAAATGACAGCCGGCTATGTCAATATCAAAGGTCAACGGGATTCCGCGGGGCGCGATTTGTGGATGATTTGGCAGCGCAGCCACGCCCACCATATTCGCTTCTGCAAGGAACAAAGCGGGCGCTACAAGTCCTACCGAGATGGCATCTTTGGCATTAATGCCTGTGACCAGCCACCTCCTGTGGGCTACGGCGCGCAAGAAGCAGTGGATGGCCGTCACGATGGCACGATCGCACCGACGGCGGTTCTCGCTGCCCGGATGTTTGATCGTAACGCCGCCGACAAAGCACTCACTGCCCTACACACCCATCTTGGAAAGCAAGCGTATGGCCCATACGGCTTCCCAAATGCGCTGAATGAAGACAAAGACTGGATCGACCCGGATGTCCTAGGCCTCGACCTCGGGATGGCGATCTGCGGCTATGCAAATGCCCGGGATGGCTACATTTGGAAGACATTTACAAAGCACACCGTTGTTCAAGCTGGCCTTCGTGCGATGGGCTATTCCGGAAAGTAACTCCAAAGTGAAAAACAAACCAGCACCGATTACGCCCGTTCCCCTCCGTGATGTTCAGATACAGGGCGGCATCTTCAAAGACAGCATGGAGGTTGGCCGCAAGGTTTTGCACAGCCTTGACATCGACCGGATGCTCTATGCCTTTCGCTTTCAAGCCGGCCTCCCAACCCTTGGCGCCAAGCCCTACGAAAGCTGGGCGACCCCCGAGCCCTACGGCGCATTCCCCGGCTTTTATGAAGCGCATTACCTCAGTGCCATCAGCAAGATGTCATCAAGTGTTTACAATGATGACAAAGTGTTGCGAACGCGCGTCCATACAATGGTGCGAGAGCTAGACAAATGCCAGCGCGCGATGGGTGGGCGTTACCTCTTTGCAAGCCCGGAAGCTGAGTTCGAGCCAAACCGCCTGGATGGCGTTGTCTGGTACCGGATGCACAAGCTCATCGAAGGCCTTGTCGCCGCCCGGGTCCATGCCGGGAGCTCAGAAGCCCTCCAGATCGTCGTCGCGCTGGTTGACTGGATTGATGAGCGCACAGCAAAATATGGCGCTGAGCTCGAAAAAGTCAAAAAAGTCGAATACGGCGGGATGGCAGAAGCACTTGCAAATGTCTATGCCATCACCAAAAATCCACGGCACCTCGCCCTCGCAGAGCGCTGGCTAGAACCGCCCATCCTCGACAAATTCGCAACCGGCGGCGATTACATGGAGCACGCCAATACCCTCATCGCCAAAATCGTGGGAGCCGCACGCATCGCCGAGCTGACCAGCTCACCCCATGAACACAAAGCCGCACTGGGCTTCTGGGACAAAGTCGTGACATCTGGTGGGCGTACCTACGCAACCGGCGGGCTGAGCGTGCACGAAGGGATGCCCCCGCAGAAACGTATCGCGGACACGCAGAGCCGGATGCCACAGGAGACCTGCGTCAGCTATAACCTCATCAAGATTGGCCACAGCCTTGCCAGCCAGACCGGGGATGCCCGCTTTCATGACCACATTGAGCGCACCCTCTTCAATGCGATTTTAGGCAGCCAAGACCCGCGCTCCGGGTGGAAAACTTATTACCAGCCGCTTGGCGCAAACTCAGTCAAGGACTTCCGCTCCAATGAACGCGGCTGCTACTGCTGCAACGGCACCGGTCTCGAAAACCCTGGGCAATACGGACAGTTCATCTATTCAACGCAAGGGGATGACACGGTCTACATTAATCAGTACATCGAATCGGCAGCCAGTATCAGCAAACCAAACATCCGTATTTATCAATGGACGCAGCTTGGAACCACCGACACTGTAAAGGTTGTCATTTCCGCGATGCATCCTCAGGTCTACAACATCAAGCTCCGTGTGCCGAAGTGGTGTGCGAAGCCAGCAGTGTTGGTAAACGGAAAACCAACCCAAGCCGTGTCTTCCAATGGATGGATCACGCTGCGACGGATGTGGTCGCGCGGGGATGTCATTGCGCTCACGCTCCCGATGCAGCTCCGCATGGAAG
>JAURHZ010000016.1 GCA_030833025.1 Armatimonadota bacterium | reverse complement strand
CATGTCTCCGGTTGCCTGAGGATTATTGAAGTATCCCTTCATGACGTTTGCACCACGGTAGCAGATCTCGCCATCCGCGGCGATCATGATTTCTCCACCCTCGATAACGGTACCAACGGTGCCAACCTTTTGTTTTCCGACTGGGTTGACGGAAATAACTGGGCTGGTTTCCGTCAATCCATAGCCTTCAAGGAGATTGAACCCGAGCGCGATGAAGAAGCGTGCCGTATCAGGGTTTAGAGCGGCTCCACCGGAAATCCAGATGCGCCATTGTCCACCAAACTTCTGGCGAACCTTTTCCGCAACCAGCTTGTCCAGAATCATATGCTTAATCGCAGTAACGATTCCTGGGACTTTGCCAGCTTGGCGGTACTCAAGCATCTTCTTTCCAACAGCAATTGTCTCTTCGAAGAGCTTACGGTTCTTCTCCGGTCCTTTTGCCGCGGTTTCCATCAGCTTTTCTTGGATGGATTCATATACACGCGGGACACAGCCCATAATCGTTGGCTTTTGCGTCGCCATTTCGTCCATAAGCGTCCGCACACCATGGGAATAAACGACGGTTGAGCCCGCTGCTAGTGCCAACAAATGAATCATCCGCTCGAAGGAGTGAGCCAGCGGCAAGAAACTGAGGAAGGTGTCGGCCGGGCCAACAACCGAATCTCCGACAACCAGATGTTTATACGTTGCCTTGGCATTTGATACGAGGTTGCGGTGGGTGAGCATCGCTCCCTTCGGATCTCCCGTCGTCCCGCTGGTGTAAATCAGAACAGCAACGTCATCCGGGGTAGCGGCTACAGTAAGCTCTGTTTGTCCAACGTACGGTGCCGTGAATGCCGTAAATGCAGGTACAGTTTCTGTCGCATCGGTGTCTGCAAAGACGACTACGGTCGTGAGATCTGGGCATTCACTCTGAATGGACAGCACTTTCGCAAGCTGCTTTTTGTCCTGTACGAAAATTGCTTTCGCACCGCAGTTGCGCAGGATGAACGACACTTGTGGGGATGGCAGTGTGGGGTAAATACCAACGGTTGCAGCACCGAGGGTGACGATCGCAAGGTCTGCAAGGAGCCACTTAGGTTCGTTTTCGGAAAGAATGGCAACCTTGTCCCCAGGGCCAATCCCAGCTGCACGCAGTGCGAGACTCGCTGCATTGGACTGTTCACCAATCTGCTTCCAAGTGGTCTCCGTCCATTCCTTGCCGACTTTGTACTTCAGTGCACAGGCATTCGGTTGGCGGCGGATCGTATCCCTAATAAGAGCGACCGTTGTTGTCGCAGTAGATGTATCCGGGTTGAACGTCTCTGTCATCCCTTTATTCCCCTTCCATACCTTCAAGACAAACCATCGTATTATCCATTACATTTCAAGCAAATGACTGGTTTCGCGCTACAGTCGCAAACTCTCACTCATGCACTGGATTGGCTTCGTGTGCCAAAACTGTGTCCCGTTTAGGGTCACCGATTCTGAAGTACACGAAATGGGCTGGTTGGAAACCTGCGGCAAATTGCATAGAGACACCAGCGGTTAAAGCCGAGCAAGATGGGCCACGGACGCCAGCCTGATCGTCCCAGCGCACCACTGATGCCAGAGTAAATCATCCTCAGGGTGCGTTCATTTTGTAGTAGCCATCTCATACCAAGAGCATACAATTCGCTCGTGTTCAGGCGCATCCGACTTATGGTTCATCTTGATGCGGCCACTGTCCCGGTTTTTATGGGACTAGAAAGGACACACTCACGGGACTCTGGCACGTATTGCGGCTACATCCGGGCTAAATACACTACTGGTGCGCCAGACGGCTAGGCGGCTCGATTTCATCTGCGCCGACCCCTAATCGGTACACGGCAAGCAGGTCCGGAATGGTTTGCAGCTTCCGAATTAGGGTCTCAAGGTGCGAGAGGCTTGGACTATCCAGATCAATGCGAAGCGTCGCAGTACCCTTATCACGATGTGAGTACGTATTGATTCCTGTGATAAAGGTGTCGGTTCCCGCAAGGACATCGGTGACATCACGGAGCAAACCAGTACGGTCCAAAGTCTCAATGATGACACCCGTTGCGTAACGCCCACCGGCCGTCCAATCAACTTCCTGAAGGCGCTCCGGTTCCTGTAACCGGAATCCGGCAATATTTATACAGCCATCACGGTGCAAAACCATCCCGCGCCCGCGTGTTACATAACCGATGACCGTATCACCGGGAAGCGGCAGGCAGCATTTAGCGCGGACAATTGCAACGCCATCGACCTTGTCCGTTGTGATTGAAAGCTTGCTGGTCTGTCCAGAAACACGCTTTGGCAATCGCAGCGTTGGATCTGGGGACTCTTCAAATTCACGTCGAATCCGGTGAATGACGGCGCCAAGTGGGGTATCGCCAAAGCCGATTGCTGCAAACAAATCCTCGCCAGACTCCTTGTTGAAGGCCTGCGCGAAGACGAGCAACCGCTTTGTATCTTTAATGACTTCCGTTGAGAGATTTAGACGATGTAGCTCATCCGTGAGGGCCTCTCGTCCACGCACAACACTGATGTCGTGTCGTTGTACACGGAAGTAGTGGCGGATTTTATTCTTGGCATGCGTCGACTTTGCAACGCCAAGCCAGTCGAGGCTTGGTGTCGCATTTGGGCGGCTGATAACTTCGCAGATATCGCCATTGTCAAATTGATAGGACAGCGGAACCGTCTTTCCATTCACGCGCGCAATGGCAAGGTGCTCCCCGATGCCGGTGTGGATACGGTAAGCAAAGTCAATCGGCGTTGCACCCGTTGGGAGGTCGATGACATCCCCGCGAGGTGTAAACACAAACACCTGGCTGGTGAACAGGTCAGTGGAGACTTGACTCAGGAACTCGCTTGTGTCACGGGCATCCCGTTGCCACTCAAAGAGCTGCTTACGCAAAAAGGCCATTTTGCGTTCAAAGTCATTGTTACCAGCGACCGCGCCATCACCCTTTTCCTTGTAAGCCCAGTGTGCCGCGATACCAAATTCGCTGGTCTTGTGCATCTCCCATGTGCGAATTTGGACTTCGAGAGGCTCCCCCCGTGGCCCGTAAACCTTGGTGTGAAGCGATTGGTAGCCATTGGACTTCCGCTTGGCGATGTAGTCATCGAATTTTCCCGGAATCGGAAGGTAGGTCTCGTGAACTATTCCAAGCGCAGCGTAGCAGTCAGGAACGCTATCGACAATGACGCGTAAGGCGATAAGGTCATAAATGTCAGAGAGGGGAATCTCCTGCTCATTCATCTTTTTGTAAATGGACCAAAGGTGCTTTGGGCGACCGTTGATCTCGACATCCAGCGTGCCCTGATCAAATGCCGTACGTAATGTGCTGATGGATTCAGCAATATCTGCCTCACGGTCGCGACGTGTGCGCGCGATCTGCTCGGTGAGGTGTTTGTAATCAAGTGGCTGTAATGTCTTAAAGGCGAGATCTTCTAGCTGCCACTTCAAGTCCCATATTCCAAGACGTGCGGCAAGCGGCGCGTAAACGGAAAGGGTTTCCTCCGCCATTCGCTGCTGACGGTCCGGTGCTAGTCCCGAAATCGTCTTCAAATTATGGAGACGGTCTGCGAGCTTGATAACCATCACTCTGAGGTCGCGCGCCATCGCAAGCAAAATCTTGCGGAGGTTTTCGGCACTCGAGCGGGCTTCGTGGGGGCGCTTTTTCGGTGCGCCTACAGCTGGGTGCTTCGATGCATCCTTTTCTTTTGCCGCTGCTGCCAAGTCTGGAGCGAGCCGCTCAAAGTCAGCCAATTTGAGCTTTGAAACGCCATCCACGAGCGTTGCAATTTCTGCACTAAATGCCTCTGCTAAGTCTGCCTTTGTGATCTCACAGTCCTCGATGACATCGTGCAGAAACCCAGCCGCCATCGTCGCCGTGTCAACCTCGAGCTGCATCAGGATTCCCACAACCTCAATCGGGTGTGTGATGTAGAGCTCTCCTGATTTTCTACGGTGCGCCGAGTGTTTGTCAAAGGCGTAGTGGTAGGAGCGAAGGAGCAGCTCGCGGTCAATGGATGACCGCGAAGCAGCTTGATCGATAATCGCATATGCACGGGCGTGTGCGGCGGCTACAGCCTCCTCACAGAGATCCTGGACATCTGGAGTCGTAAGCGTACAGTCGGCTGGACCGGCATCAGCATCGGACATGGGGATGCCTACCTAGACTGCTGGTCTGGGATGCCATGGCCGGAGAGCAAATGGTCTCCAAGGACATCCGCGCTAGCAGCTTTACCGCCAAAGTCTGTTCCAAAATCACGCCAGGCAGCATGGATATGATTGTTGTTGTTCTGGGTGCAGTCATATTCCACAAGGAAGGACTTCCCCTGAATACGGTAGTAGTGGCCCTGTCCGGGTTCCATACCGCCCATCCACGCAAAGACAACCGTCTTCCAGCCATCCTTGTTGATGGATGCAAGGCGGGCACGGCTGATCTTGTCTGACTGTGCCGCAGCATGAATACCAACCAGGTCCTTCAATGCTTTTTGCTGCTCGGAGGTAAGGGCATCAAATGCAATACCCGCCTCACCCTGGCGCATGGCTTCACGGTTAGCACCTGTTAGGATGTCCGCTGGTGCCTTGTCTGAAATAATCGCCTTTGCTGCCTGCTCGGCCGAAAGGGACTTTACGAGTGCACGTGCGTTATCTTCCTCCTTCGGGAGAAGGCGGAAGCCAGCCATATTCTGTCCTTCAGGAATGCGAGCCGGGTTGCTGCCAAAGAACTGTGGCGTGCTACCAACAACTTTGTCACCTTCCATCGTCCAGTTAAGCGTCACGTGGTGACCTTCGAAGCGCCAAGCCCAGCGCTTGTCCTTGGATGGCGTTCCAAAGACCGTGATGTAGTACTTGTCTGGATTGCGGTACTCGGCGGGTGCCTTTTCCATGGACCGAAGGACGAGCTCGGTGTCGCGGATTGACCGCACTCTATCCATGCCAAGCTGGGAGAGACAGCTAGACATCAGCTCAAGCGCTGCCGCTTGCTGCGCCGCATTCATCGCACGGAAAGCCAAGCCATTTCGGTCCTTCGGGACAAAATGGAAGTTGAAGCGTTCGTCTGCATCAAATTCGTATTGCGCGACCTTGACCTGTGCCTGGTCGAGCGTCGCAAGAAAAGATGTTGCGGCTTTGGTCGGGGTGGCTGCCTTGAAGGCATTCGAATTCGTAATCATGATGGCGGATGCAGCGATGGCAGCGGGAACGCTGAGGACGAGAGCAGTTCTACGGGTCATGTTCAGCATAATTCCACGATGTCGGCAAAATGCCAACCCCCGGTCAGCAGATAGCAGGATAGATTCGGGATCTGGTAGGCTGGCTGGCGCTACTCTGCCGGCTTCAGACGAGCCCTTGCGGCTGTTACGGCCTCGGTTGCATCGTCAATCGAAGCTGCACCTGCAGTCAAATGTCCCATTTTTCGGCCAATCCGCGCATCTTGTTTGCCGTACAAATGCAGGCTGACGCGTGGATCCGCCAGGGCACCGACGTAGTCTGGGTCTGGCCAACAATCACCGAGGAGATTGGCCATAGCGACTGCTGGCATCCGGAGGCTTGTGCTACCAAGTGGTAAGCCACACACCGCTCGAACGTGCTGCTCAAACTGACTTGTAACGGCACCTTCGATGCTCCAGTGCCCTGAGTTATGAGGGCGCGGAGCAAGCTCATTGACGATGATTCCATCATTGGTGATGAACATCTCAATACACATCACACCGATGACATCTAAGCTATCGAGAATGCGCCCAGCCAGCGCCGCGGCATTCGCCTGAAGTTCTGGAGATGCAAATGGCGCAGGGACCATTGTCGTGTCGAGAATATGGTGGGTATGGATGTTTTGAACGAGCGGGTAGAGGGCTACATCGCCAGCGGCATTGCGTGCACCAACGACTGAACCTTCCCACAGAAACGGAACGAATGCTTCAAGAACGCATGCGACGCCGCCAAATTTATGGAACGCATCAGTCGCCTCAGCTACGTTGTGGATGAGCTTTTGTCCCTTGCCATCGTAGCCGCTTTGCGCTGTTTTGAGGATGCCCGGATACGTTGCGGTATCGAGGTCTGAGGGATTAAGCACGACGGCATAGCTGGCTACAGGAATGCCTGCCGCGACCAATGCAGCCTTCTCGCGGATACGGTCCTGAGTTGTATGGAGCACAGCTCCGGATGGATGAACTGGGATGTGTTCCGATGCGACATCGGTGGCAGCGGTCGACACATTCTCAAACTCAAACGTCATGACATCCACGGAACGAGCAAAATCTGCGAGCGCATCGAGGTCATCGTAGGCCCCTTGGACTTCACGTGCCCCGGCTTGGCCACAAGGTGTTGGTGCCGCATCCGGGCCATAGCACGCGACGTTGTAACCCATGCGAATTGCCGCTTGCGCTGTCATCCGACCAAGCTGGCCATTCCCTAAAATACCGATTGTGCCACCGGGGAGAATAGGTGTCATACGTTCACCGGAAGCTCTGCTGCGAGAACAGTGGATGTTTGATTTGCACGGAATGCATCCAGCTTTTCTAGTAGCTGTGCATCTGTATTCGCAAGGATGGCTACTGCGAGGAGTGCGGCGTTGGTCGCGCCTGCTTTACCGATGGCAAGGGTGCCAACCGGGATTCCCGCGGGCATTTGGACAATGGAGAGTAACGAATCCTGACCACTCAAAGCATGGCTTTGAACGGGGACGCCAAGGACGGGCACCGATGTCTGCGCTGCCATCATCCCGGGGAGGTGGGCGGCTCCGCCGGCACCGGCGATGATTACTTGGAGGCCACGGTCTCGCGCAGCTGCAGCATATTCAGCCATAAGAGCAGGAGTTCTGTGAGCACTGACCACTTTGCATTCATGAGGGACATCGAAATTTGTCAGCATCTCATGCGCGTGTCGCATGGTTTCCCAATCCGATGTGCTTCCCATTACAATCCCAACCCGAGGTGCCATTTCCATGCATTTATTCTATCGTTGCGGGTGGTCGATGGCGGAGAAAAGGGGGGCTTCACATCTTGCTCCAATGTGGGTACAATCGTGGCACCACACTGAAAGGAGGGTCATTGCAAATTGAATAGTGATAATCTCCGGGAAGGGCTCGCGGGCTGATTTTAGCCCCAGGGCTTGCTCCTGGTGTCATGATGACGCCCAGAGGCGGGTCCATCCCACCCTTAGAACGCACCAGCCGGACTGCTTTGCAGTCCGGCTGGTGTTATTTTTGCTGGCTTGTTAGGCTTATAACCTAGCTCAGAACATTCGCATAATCAATAAAGCCTAAGTGTTTGTTATACAGAGGCCAAGTCTGACCCCAGCGTTATCGTCTGGCCACGTTCAAACTTGACAGTCCGTTCCCGGTCTCCATAGCGGATCACCTGCTCTCCACCTCGCTTAGCCGTGATCACCGCTTTAACCAGCTGTCCCAATCTCCATTCAATGTTTACATCTAAGCCAAATCGCGTACGTACACCCTCGATCTTTCCCGTCGCCCACGCGCTTGGGAGTGCAGGGAGGAGCTCAAGCACATCTAAATGACTCTGGACCAAAAGCTCGGTCATCGCACCAGGTGTCGTGATCGCGCCATCAAGCTGCATCGGGGTGCGGTTGGGTGGAACCTGCTGGTATTGACACATATTCTCCATCCCAGCCTCGCCAATCAGCTCACCGAGAATTTTGTCCGCGCGGTCGCCATCAAACAATCGCGCCCATAGCCAAATCTTCCAAGAACGCGACCAGTTTCCACCAATATGTTCATCCCGAGGACTTCCTACATGGCGGCACGAACACGGCCAGCGGTCGTTGTAGCGCGGATCGAGACGCTCTTTATTACTGCCATCGCCGCGCATATTCATCGAAACACGGATGGCATCTGCAAGTGCTGTGTCTTTGCGGACATCAATCTCATCACAGGGATGCAGCGCTGAAAGGTGCATAAAGTGTCTGTGACGACACATCGGGTCATCGATGTCAGGTAGCCACTCCTGCAGCTGACCATGCTTTCCGATGCGCAGAGGCGCTAACCGGGTAAGGGCATCGGAGACGCGCTTGGTAAAGGCATCCCGTTTCCCGAGGGCCGCCGCCGCTTTGAGCGTATTTCGGAAGAGATCCCGAATGAAGACGATGTCCTGATACGGGATTTCGAGGAAGCCATTGACAGAGCGCTGCTCGGCGCTCACCGATGGAATAGCGACCAGCTCACCATTGTGATTCTGCATATTTTCCAGCCAAAAAAGGGCTGCATCACAGATCACGGGGTAGGCCCTGGTTCGTAAAAATCGCTTGTCACCCGTGAACTGAAACTGTTCCCAGAGGTGGCGGCAAAGCCACGCTGCACCACTTGGGAAGAGTCCCCACTCGAGATCAAGGCCATTTGCCGCATGGCCCCAAATATTTCCGGTTGCGTTGGTAACCCAGCCTTTGGTGCCATAGTAGGCACGAGCAACCTCGCGGCCAGGAACGGACTGGGCCTCAATCCAATCCATAAACGGTTCATTACACGCCGCAAGCCCAAGCGATGCACCACCCATATAAATGAGCGGGATATTTATGTTAACTTGGTAGTTGCCACTCCACTGCGCAGAATAATTCGCATTCCACGCACCCTGCAATCCACTCGGCAGCGATCCCGGGCGACTTGCTGCAATCAGGAGATAGCGTCCGACATTAAATGCGAGCACTTTCAAACCAATGTCGCGTGTATCACCCGCTGCATAGCGCTTCCATCGCTCATCTGTTGGGACCCGCTCAAGCCCCGAAACCGCTGGCTCTAGCGTCAACTTTGCAGCATTGTAGAGTGCTGTGACATCCTTTACATGACGACGATGCAGACTTGCAAAACCACGCTTTGCTGCTGCATTTAGCCACTTTTCGACCGCTGGACGGGGAGGCGCTCCCTTGTACAGCGGTGGCTCAAGCTTGTAGTTGGTGGCCATCCCATGGATGATTGTGACCTCGGTCGCACCGGAAACTGCGATAGCGTCGGTGCCGCTTACCGCTAGCGTTCCGCCTTTGTGGAGGACACGGATACCAACCGAGTAGGGACGGTTGTTGTCATCGATATTTCCATCAATGTTTATCGCACCGCGGCTTACATCGACGGCAGTTTTCGGATTCCGCTTTGTATGCGCTAGCTCCTGGTGGATAACCAATGAGAGCGCACTTGGCGTGCTAGCCTTAATGTGAACCACTAGGACACGGTCAGGATACGAGCAGAACATCGTCCGTTTGTAGGTCGTGCCCGCACTCGTGTACGAAATGCTCCCTGTTGCCGTGGGGAGGTGGAGAGTCCGGATGTAGTTGCTGGACGTTTCGGCATCATGGCCGGTTTTGATGGACAAATGTCCTAGCGTTGAGAGACCGCCAAAGTGCGAATAATCGCCCATAAAGCGCTGGCTGGCGATGGCATCTGCTTCTTCAATACGCCCAGACAGAATCAGCTTCCTGAGCTGGTCAACTACATCACTGCCACCCTCACGAATGCCATAACGTGGCGTGGTGCCATCCCCCGGGCCACCTGTCCAGAAGGACTTCTCGCTGATCGAAATGCGTTCTTCGGGGATGCTTCCATAAAAGGATGCCCCAACATAGCCATTGCCTAGGTGAAGGACCTGTTTGTTCCAGTCGGTCGCAGCATGGCGATACCAGAGGGTTTCATTGGGAGCGGAAGAGATTTGCATACGGAGCGATACGAGAACGGCATCCGAATTACCTGCCGGCTCGCAGCATCTCCATCAATGAAATGCAAACATCCCTCGTCGTCCAAACAGCGAAACTTGGTCGCGGAAACGTTAGGGATGCGTATTGATGCCAACTTTACGGGAGAGGAACATCACTTCCATTTCATCCCATTCAAGTGGTCTGCGTCCCCACTCACCAGCGGTTCCACCCCAAACGGCTTCGACGGTCAGGCTGGCCTGGCGATGCATCCGCTCAAGCTCTGGGACGATAAAGTGCCGCCCTTTTAGCTCGGTTCCATCATCTTGAATCCAGGACTCGACCATCGTCGTCGAATCGAGAATGGTGTCTGTTGCGGAACCTGCGAGGCGAATCGTGCGGTAGCCGTTCATCGTCGTCAGGAGAAATGGTGCTCCCGGTTTGAGACTTGCAGCAATGTGGCGCAGAACACGGACATTGTCTTCATCCGTTTGGAGAAGCGCAAAACCACCCTCGCAGAGACATACGGCAGCATCGAATGCGCGTGCACGGACAAAGTCACGGGCATCCGCGACGACGAATTCAGTCCGGTCGGCTACGCCGCACTCAGCGGCTGCAGCGGTTGCAAACTCGATGAACTTATCGGAGAAGTCGACGCCAACGACATTTAGCCCGCGCTTTGCAAGCCCCAAAGCATGACGGCCAGGGCCGCATCCCATGTCGAGGATCTTCATCCCAGGTGCCAGTCCGCAAACATCCATCACAAAATCCACTTCGGCATCGGTGTTCTTGGTGAATGTCTCTGAGAGATAGCCCTCAGGGCCAAGCGCTTCAAAAAAGCGCTTCCAGCTGGTGTCTTGGGTTGTATCCATTGCTGTTTATTCTATCGGAAGCGCACTGATGCCTCATGTCCGCGTGCGCAGTTGGGGTGTAAGACGTTAGGAAAGTGGCTTTTGGGCGATCATCGAGAGGTAGCTAGCGTACCGATGCTCGGAGAGGTTACCTTTGGCTAGTTGCGCCTTAATGGCGCACCCGGGCTCACTGTCATGCCGGCAGTTTGCAAAGCGACAATCATTTACGAAGGGAGCCATTTCTGGGTAGCACCATGCGATGTCTTCCGGGGGGAGATCCCAGAACTCAACCTGTCGAAGCCCAGGTGTATCCGCTACCCAGCCTCCGCATTCAAGCGGGAGCAGGCTTGCTCGCACCGTCGTGTGACGCCCGGCATGTGTTACATCACCTGTCACTCCGATTTTTAGTGCAAGTCCGGGTTGCAGGCAGTTCAGGAGGGATGATTTTCCAACGCCACTTGGTCCGCATAATGCCGAAATCCTGCCAGAGAGGGCAGAGCGGAGATCTTCAATGCCATCCCCAGTCCGCTTGCTGGTACGAATAACCTTGTAGCCGATTTTTTCGTAAAGGGCGCAGTATGCATCAATGTCCGAGTCTGGAGGGAGGTCAGACTTGTTCACGACGATGACGCATTCAAGGTCATTGTCTTCGGCCAGCACCAGAAAGCGGTCTAGCTTGTACGGGTCCAGTCGCGGTTCGGCCACCGCAAAAACGATGACGGCCAGCTCAAGGTTTGCGACGAGTGTCTGGCGTTCGCGCTCATTTCCGCTCTGGCGGGCAAGTATCCCACGGCGCTCATAGACGTGTTCAATAACCCCTTCGCCACTCGTGAAGTCAATCGCGATTGCGACGCGGTCTCCAACAGCGCATGGGTCGGTTTCCTGAAGCTTTTTGACCTTTTCAACGCGCCGGGAATGATTGGCCGTCTCCGTAAATGTCAGGCGCTTCTTGAGATTGCCGCGGAGCTTGCAGCGCACCTTGGCACCATCTGTGGTTTGGACAAGGTATTGTCCCCGGCCAGCTTCAAGAATCAGACCATCATACGTCTGAGGTGTTTCATCAGTCCTTATCGTCATCACCCAGTCCGCTGTTCTTGAACATCTTTGCTATCTTCGCATCCCGCTTCTTCTTGCGGATGCCATCGAGAAGACGCGTCAATGGATTCGCTGGTTTCGCATCACGCACTTCGTGTTCAAAGCCATCGAAGCGTGATGGGCTGCGTTTCTGACCAAGAGCAAACCGTCCGCCACTTGCGTACCAGTAGGCTAGCGCAGGAGAGACAAGGCCAGCGAGTCCCATGATTGGGGAGCCGCCGGTGACGGCAATTTGGTAGACGAAGCTTGCTACGGTGATGGCCCCAAGCCATGGTGCCGGAATCTGGAAGATGAAGTAAATCGAGACCTTTTCACGTCGATTGATGTAGCACCAGGCAACGGTTGGTGCCGCAAGACCCATCCAGAGCCCAGCGAGTCCAAATGGCGCATGCAGCAAAGTGCCAAGGCCCCAGCAGGCGAGGGTGGTGATCGCACTTAGACCTACGACAAACCAAGCGAATACCTGGCTGCCCCAGCTGCGCTCTAGGCTTCCGCAGACCCATAGCGCCCACATCACACCAAAAAACAAACCAATCGGATCCGTGGTTGATACCAATGGCCACGTGACGGCGGTGATCGGAAGCATCGGGAATGTCGCAGACGATGCGGCGAGAAACATTGGTGTGAAGCCACCACCGATGCCAGCAAAGGATGCCAAAAACGTCAGCACATTCCCGGCGATAATCACGTAGGTGATTGGCGTCCCGGATGCCTGAAACTGACCCCGCATGTTTACGACATTATTTCGCACACTTAGACCTCTTGGTGCATTCTACTCTGCCTGATGGCGCGAGCGGTCTGCGTGGGCACAGGATGCCATTACCACCGAGCGTTCGGTCCAAAGTTTGCGCTGTAGTAGTTGCTGATATGAGTGCCTGGCGGGAATATCGCATCAATGGCCTGAAGCTGCGCATCAGTCAAAACTAACGTTGCGGCGCTCATGTAAGCAGCATATTGCTGCATCGATTTAGGGCCAATAATTGGGCTTGTTACCCCTGGCTGCTGAAGAACCCAGGCGAGCGCGACATCCGCAGGTGCCAGACCTTCGGTGCCACACCAGGCCACATATTCCTTAACCTTGGCAAGCGCGGCTTCGTGGTCACGATTCATCGGGGCGGTCTTCGATGCATACCTTGCATCCACAGGCCGGTCCTGTCCAGCCTTATATTTTCCTGTCAGTAATCCACCTGCTAGCGGCGCCCACGGAAGAATTCCGATGCCGTATGTCTGACACATCGGGATAAGTTCCCGCTCAACCCGACGATCGAGCAGGTTGTATGGAGGCTGCTCGGTGACGAAGCGATTCAGTCGCAACTCTTTGGATGCCCATAAGGCATCGGTGATTTGCCAGGCAGCAAACGTGGATGTTCCGATATAGCGGACCTTCCCTGCACGAACGAGGTCATCGAGGGCACGAAGCGTTTCATCAATGGGGATGTCAGGCTGTGGCCGATGCAGCTGATAAAGGTCGATGTAGTCTGTCCCAAGGCGCTTTAGGGATGCATTACATCCTTCGATGATATGGTTGCGGTGGCTTCCCCAAGAGTTGACGCCATCACCCATACGGTTGTAAACCTTTGTCGCGAGGATGGCCCTAGCGCGATGCGCGCCCTTTAGCGCTTTCCCTGTAATCTCTTCTGAGATGCCTTGCGAATAGACATCGGCGGTGTCGATGAAATTGATCCCGTCATCAAGCGCCTTATGAACCATGTTGATTGAGTCTTGCTCGCTACAGTCATCCCCGAAATTCATCGTTCCAAGGCACAAAGCGCTGACCTGTACTCCGGTACGGCCTAGAGGGCGATATTGCATAACCTAAATCTCCTGCTTGATGATAACAGGGCCAAGAATGCCACTCGGGAGCTCCGAGTGACTGGTGGCGGTGAATGGCTTGTAGTCGATTCCAACAAAGTAGAACTTCTGCCACTTATTACCTGACTTTTCACATCCGATGAGGCCATTTAGCATCAGGTTTGCGACTTCTATTACAAGTGTATTGGTGACTTTCACATCGGATGCAGGTATCGCCACCGTAAATGGCGCAGAAATCAAGGTTGCGACTTCACGTCCATTCCAATAAATGCGTGCACTGTTACGGACATCCCCTAGGTCTACGACAACCTTTCGCCCCGCAGTAGCATTGACTGTCGTCTTGTAAACGGCAAGGCCAGAAAATGCCCGCCACGTGGCTGACCACGTACACCAATCACCTAGGTCTATCGCCTTCATCGCTTCTGGTTGCGTCGAGCCAACGCCCGCGGTGACATCCCATTTAGATGTTCGAAGAATCCGCGGTGTACGCCTTTGTACCGCGCCTAATGGTGCGGGAATTTTCGGGTCATCCCAAACAACGAAGCGCACCGTATCTACTGAAAGGTCTGTTTGCAGCGTGACTGTGGATGCCGTGTGTGAGCTGACTGGCGCGACATGCTTGCTTCCCGTCCGCGGATCCAGGATGGTCGCTGCACGCGGGCGGGGACCAGAATATGCGACGGTGATATGGGATTTATCGGTCCCATTAGCCCTGTTGACGATGAAGTGGACAGGTGTTGTTCCGACATTGAAGCGGCGGATGCCTACCGTGATGCTGGCAAATGGCTCTTTTAGCCAGCCTGCTGCTAAGCGTGCATCGCTCCAGTTTTGTGCAAGCGTTACACGACCCCGTCCTGTTTTGTAGGACTTACCGTATGGAATGGCATCCTGCAGTGGCGTTCTTGAAAGCTCCGACCAGGTACGGTCAAAGGCTAACTGACGCTCCGCACGCTGGTAGTAACCTGGGACTTGCTGTGGGGGATTGCCGATGAAGATGACGTGCGCACCCAGTTTGGCAAGCATCACGAGGCGCGCAAGGGTGGATTCCGGCATTGTTGTGCACTCGGGAATGACGATGCATTTCCACGATGAGCCACCTGCGCTTAGCTGGCCGCCTTTACCAACACTTACCTTGTCGAGCAGGGCATCGGAGAAAATGGACACCTGAGATGCATCTCTGAACCATTGCTGGACGAGCGTTGCAAGATCTGGCATCCCGTTTCGTAGCCACTCCGCGGTTCCGTGCAAGGTATAAGTCGTGACCGCGCTCGTTTGTGTTACATCTCCACGTGCATCCCAAATTGGGAAGTAAACCAGCGCATCCCCATTGATTGTCGAACCTTGGAGCAGCGACTGCGCGCGGGCGACGTAGTCTGTGAGTGGCTTGATGTGAGCAAACCACGGGTTTGTTGGTCCGAAGTGGTTGGATGCATAGAACATCCAGCCTGGCCAAGGAGCATCCGATGGGCTTGCCGCGGTCCCGTGGCAGAAAATATGGTTGATGCCCGCGAGGAAGAGCTCATCGACTTCTGCAAGGATATGGTCAAGCGGGGCCGCCCCGTGTTCGCCCAGCCATGTAAAAGCTTCAGCGCTGACCAGAGGCTTACCCGTGAGCTGCGCAGCACTTGCCGCGAGCGTACAGATAAACATCTCCTCCACAGCAACCTCGTGGCTGACAGGCTTGGGAATCGCGACCAGCGGCTCCCGCCCCGATAACACCAAAGGCCCACACCCAAACTGCTCAGCCTCCGGAATATCGGCAGCGGCATAGAAATCAATCAGGTTGCCAGGAGACCCATGCGCTTGCAGACGCGTTTTTGCCTTGTGCGAACGAGCGAACATCGACCACGGTGCAAGAAATTCCGAATGCGCAAGTGACTCCAAATGCGCCGCATAGTCACTTCGCTGGTCTTTCGCTTGCGGACTGTTTGGCTTTGGAACAAGCGATGAAATGGCATCGGAAAATGGGTACCCGGCAGCCTTTTCAAACGATGTCGCAATACCCGCAGTGGTCGTTGCTCCGTAGACCTCCCAAGAGTCATTGAAAACCGCTCGCGGCGTATCCGGACCCAAACGCTTAAACAATGCATCGATCGGATGCAAAAAAGCTTCCGTCGCTTGTCTGCTAAAAGGATCGACAACATTTCCAGCCCCGCCGGGACCCGAGCGCTTCACCTGCTGGCGCGTGGGGACGGCAAGGGCGGTAAGTTTATCTTTCGATGCGAGCTCAATCGTGCCATCCAGGCGCTTGCGCTGCGTAGCCGGCGTGACCGATAAGCCCATCGCCCGGTGCTCATTTCCAATCCACGGACCGCCATAGGGCCAGCCGGTTCCTAGGATGCAGTCGACATCCATGTTTTTAGCACGCGCTGTTCGCACTGCATGTCGAAATCGCGTTTCAAACCCTTGCGACAGGTAATCAACAGGCTGAACCCCCGGGGCATCAGGGGCATAAATCGGCGATATCTCGACGCCACCAAATCCGGCATTCTGGAGGGATGTCAGCTCCGCCGTGATGTCGCTCTCTGAAAGGGCAGAACCAAGCCACCACCAGCGTGTCCAAAGTCTCTGCTCAGCAGGAGCATTACGAGGATTGGTCCAAGCAACCGGAAGGCGCATCATATGCCGTATTCTTACAGCGACTCGGGGCATCTGCGCTAGGAACATCGGTCACCGATGCCGAAACATTGAGCCACGTTGAGAACATTGGTTACAAACAAGTGGTTCGTTTGTAAGGCTTGGATTTGTGAGGGTGAGAGATTATGGCGATGTCGCATGCAGCTGTCCGGGCTGCCGTCCGTGGATTACCGATTGAGCTGCCTAGCTGGGGCTTTGCAAATGCGGGTACCCGCTTTGGAGCATTTCCAGAGCCGGGCGCGGCAAGAGATGTCTTTGAGAAAATCGAGGATGCGAGCAGCGTTCATCGGCTGACCGGCGCTTCGCCATCCGTTGCCTTGCATATCCCGTGGGACCTTCCTCCAGCCGGCGGCGACTGGACAACCATCGCTGACTTCGCGAAAGACCACGGAGTGTCGCTTGGGGCGATCAACCCAAACCTGTTCCAGGACCAAGCTTACAAACTTGGCAGCGTCTGTAACAGCGATCCCGCAGTGCGCGCGAAGGCTGTAGCACACCTCGTTGAGTGTGCGGAGATCGCCGGCATTGTTGGCTCAAAGCAGGTCGCTGTATGGCTCGCAGATGGCACAAACTATCCGGGACAGGATGACCTTAGGTCGCGTCGCCATCGGCTTAAGGACTCGCTTGCTCAAGGATATGCAGCATTGCCTGCTGGTGTAGAGATGCTTATCGAATACAAGCTCTTCGAGCCGGCATTCTATACGACCGATCTCTCGGATTGGGGAGCGAGCTTGCTTGTCTGCCAACACCTCGGACCAAATGCAAAGGTTCTCGTCGACACAGGGCATCATGGGCACTACACAAACATTGAAGACATCGTGGCAACTCTCCTCGATGAAGGTCGCCTCGGTGGCTTCCACTTCAATGACCGTCGCTACGCGGATGATGACCTGATCGTTGGCTCTGCCAATCCATTCCAGCTGTTCCTGATTTTCCACGAGCTGATCAATGGCAACGATGGCCAGATTGCTGCTCCTGTTGCGTACATGCTGGACCAGTCGCACGTCATCGAGAAGAAGATTGA
>JAURHZ010000169.1 GCA_030833025.1 Armatimonadota bacterium | reverse complement strand
GAATCCCGTTGCAGACTGCAGTGCACCAAGCACCGCCTCATCAAGGTCAGCATCCTCATCCACAATAATCGCATTCTTGCCACCAAGCTCAGCGACAACACGCTTGATCTCACGCTGCCCTGGATGGACATCCGCCGCGCTGCGAATAATCGACAAGCCAACCGGACGTGAACCTGTAAATGCAATCACTGCCGTGCGTGGATCTCCGACAAGCTTTGGTCCGATGACCTCGCCATCCCCAGGAAGGAACTGCAAAACATCGGATGGACACCCCGCCGCGATCAATATCTTGTAAAGCTCATACCCGATACGGCTGGACTGCTCCGCAGGCTTCATGATCACCGGGTTGCCGGCAACCAGCGCAGCAACTGTCATCCCAGCAAGGATTGCCAGCGGGAAGTTCCACGGCGCAATGACCACCGCTGGGCCACGGCTCTCATAGAAGTACTCATTCCACTCGCCAGGGATGTTTCGCTTGCGCGGATTCGCCAAACGCTCCATCTCCGCCGCGTAGTAATCACAGAAGTCAATCGCCTCGGCTACATCGGCATCCGCCTCACGCCACGGCTTGCCGACCTCACGGACCATCCACGCAGACAGAACAAAGCGGTTCTTGCGCATCCCGTCCGCAGTGCGACGCAACACATCCGCACGCTCCGTAACCGGAACATCACGCCAGCGCCTAAACGACGATGTACACGCTGTCAGCGCGAGCTCCGCATCATCCAATGTCGCATATGCAACCTTGGCCACAACCGTTCCTGCGTGGCTTGGATCCTCGCGGTCCACGATGTCACGCCCTTGCATCGGGATGCCATTGATCACCACTGGCACAACCTGCCCAAGCTCCGGCGTGATCGCCTTCAGGGCAGCACGCATCGCATCCTGCGTCTCAACCAATGCGAAATCAGCCTCGGGCTCATTGATAAACGGGGTCATGGATTCACTCTCATCAGCAACAGCCGGTGCCGCCTCACGGGAAGGCGCCGGGATTTCAAAGGTGTGTGGGGATGCGAGCAAAATACTTGCATCGATGGCCTCGCCCGCCTTGCGGACAAAGCTGTCATTACTCGAGTTTTCGAGGAGGCGGCGCACAAGATATGCCATCCCCGGGAGCAGCTCGCCAAATGGCACATAGACACGTACGCGCTCGCCCGCAGCGCACAGCGCACGGCCCATCGGCTCGCCCATGCCATACAAAACCTGGTACTCAACCGTACGCGGGGGAAGCCCCAGCGCCTTGGCCTTAGCCTGAGCACGCGCTTGTGAACGAACATTGTGGGATGCAATCGCGGGACGCAAATGCATCCAGTTCTCGATCAGAAAATCCTCACAACGCTCAAAACAGGCATCCGTGAGTGGCTTAAATGGCCACACAGGACATGCGTGCCCACGCTGCGCCGAGATAATCGTCTCGTAGTCCCAGTAGGCACCCTTGACCAAACGCACCCAGAATGGCGTTCCGCGCTCGATCGCATAATCTCGAAGCGCCAACAAATCGGCTTCCGCAGACTTCAGATACGCTTGGCAGACAATCCCTGCGTTATCCCAGTTTCGGAATTCGTCCATCAAGAACATCGTCCTGAAAATATGAAATGTCACATCCCGGAAGTCGTTCTGCTCCATGTCAAAGTTGACGATGAAGCCCTTTTCCTTGGCGCTACGGATGATCGGGAGCAAGCGCGCAATAACGGCCTCTGTTGTCGCATCCCGGGCCATCGGGTCAAACCGGGCATACAGGCTCGAGAGCTTGATGGAGACATTTACCATCGGGATTTCGCCCCAGCTCGCTGTGTCCGTTTGTGCTTGACGGGTCCACGTCTTACTGGCAACCGCCAAGTCTTCGAGGAGCTCAAGGTACTTCTTCTGGTAAGCTAGCGCCTCGTGCTCACTGGTAACAGCCTCACCGAGGAGGTCCATCGTGAATGTCAGATTCTGCCGACGAAGGCGCTCAATCGCGCTTGTGGCCTCACGTCCGTTACGCCCAGCGATGAACCGCTTGGCCATCGTGGTTGCCCCGATGCCCGTTGCTGTCTTAAGCGCGAGGCGCGCCGGCATGTTGGAGCCAAGAAAGTTGATGAGCTGGGCGCCTCCAGGAGGCAGCTGGACATCGGGGCGCACCAAATACTCAGAGAGATGACGAGCAACAGACTCGGGAGTCTTGAGCGCCGGCAACGCATCCACAAAGCGGAACAGCTCAACCTTTAACTTTTCATCCCGTGTCGAAAGCTCCATCAAGCGGTCGTAAAAGACATCGCTGATACGCCCCTTCGTCTCCTGATTCCGGACTTCGGCGAGGAGGGCTGCCCCGATACTTTGCAATGCGGGCTCTAGGGCAAGCGTCCCGGGGGATGGCCCGGTGCCTGGTGAATGGGTCATATTTTCCAGCATATTACTTTCACTTCGTCACACAAATTCAGACAGTCTTATTTCCAGCAAGTTTACCCTATCTAAGCCCTCGGTTCTGTCTGTCATTTACGGAGACAACGGCTAAGACACAGACGGGCATCACCAAACCACCCCGTGGCGGTAGAGTAGACACATGGACCTGATTTCTCTTGCGGGTGTAATCGGCGAGCTGACCCCGCTCCTGACCGGCGCCACGGTACAAAAGGTACAGCAACCCGACAAATCAAGCGTCTATATACAATTTTTTGGTCGTTTAGGGGCATTCAAGCTGCGCATCTCCACCGACCACACCGCCCCACGCTTTCACATTTCGACACGCAAGGACCCACAGCCGCCGTTTCCTCTTGGCTTCTGCCAGGTTGCGCGAAAGCATATTGAAGATGCCATTTGCACCCGCATCGAAATGCCTGGCCCGGATCGTATTGTGTGGATGCACTTTGAGAACCGCTCTCCGGATGCAAAAGGCGACAGCCGCTGCGCTCTCATTTTTGAGCTGATGGGGCGTAATTCCAACCTTATTTTGGTCGGAAGCGGTGGCTCGGTGCGGGGAGTCCTTCGACCGATAAGTGCGACATCCCCGCGGCCCCTCAAAATTGGACAGACCTATACCGATCCACCTGGGCTGCGCACGGATGTAAATGGCTCATATGGACCATTGGTTGACCGGGAAGCGGCTGCCCTTGGCGATCCTGAACACCGTGCCGCACTCCTTGCGCGTGCCTTACAGCTGCCGCATTCGCCCGTTCTCGTAGCGGACGCAGCTGGCAATCCCGAGTTTGCGTGGCCATTCCCGCTCAAACACATCGATGCCGAGCGCCAAACAAGCATTACCAACATCAGCCGTGCCTGGGACAACATCACGCGTGCCCAGCAGGCCGATGCGACATCCGGGAAGTATTGGCATGGCATCCAGCACCGTTTGGATGATGCCATTACCTATCGCGAAAAACGGATTGGGGAGCTGGAGCGCACGCTTGCGGAGGCGGGTCGTGCGCAGGTGGATGAAGAGACGGCATCACTGATCATGGGGCAGCTTGGGAGTATCGCGCCGGATGCCCAATCGGTCATCCTTGAGGACTGGTTCAACGGTGGCACGCGGCAGATTGAGTTGGACCCAAAACTGACGCCAGTGGAAAATGCCAATAAGTGGTTTGCGAAGGCGAGTAAGTTACGCGATGCGGCGGAGCTTGCAGATGGGCGCCTCGCGGACACGCAGAGCGAGCGGAGCGAGCTGGCGCGCTTGTCGGTTCGGCTGGATGTACTGCTTTCAGGCGGGGAGCCAGATTCCACAGACCCGGATGCAATTGAGTTTCTGGCTGACCTCGATGCCATCGCACCAGAGCGTAAGGCTCCGCAGCAGACGACATCGGGTGAATCGAAGTGGGACGGGCACCGTATCCGGACCTATGACATCGATGGCTATACATTCCTAGTGGGTGAAAATGCGACATCCAATGACTACCTCCTCACCCGCGTCGCACGGCCGCAGGACATCTGGATGCATATTCGTGCGGGCACCGGTGCACACGGGGTTATCCGTGTTGACAGCAAGGAAACAAAGGTCCCTGAGAAACTGATTCGTCGTGCAGCGGCGATTGTCGCGGCCAAGTCCGATGCAACTCGTCATGCGAGTGTCGCTGCTGTTGATATTGCAGAACGCCGGCATGTGCGTAAGCCGCGCGGAGCGAAGCCGGGAATGGCGGTGTATTCGCAGTGCCGGACCATCGATGTCGCGCCTGACCTCGGGCACTAACCCGTCGTAATTGCAGGGCATCGACATGGTTATCACGCGACGCAAGGGGCGTGGCCTTTGGTAGGATGCGGTATGAACAGGGGATGCCCAATTGAACAGATAGTTGCCCGCGGGGTTACTGTTGGCGCGTATCCGGGGGCGACGTTGGTCGTCGTTCAGGATGGCCGAGTGGTCGTCGATATCGCGGTCGGAACCATCGATGGCACGCATCGCGTGACACCCGAAACGCTGTATGACCTGGCAAGTATCACAAAGCCAATTGCGACAGCAGCGGTCATTTCCCAGCTCGTACGTAGCGGCGACATTTTGCTTTCACAGACCGTGGGGGAGATTCTGGGTTCAGATGCTGGGCGTCTTAAGTCACGAACGGTCCATCAGCTCTTGACGCACACGAGTGGCCTCCTCCCCCATATCCCGTGCTATGACTTTGGACTCGGGTTGGATGCGGCCATCGATGCGATTGTGCGATCCGACTCCGAGCCGGCGGGCACGATTTACCGCTATTCTTGTCTTGGCTATATTGTTTTGGCCAAAATTATCACGGTGATTAGTGGGCAGACACTAGATGTTGCAGCACGTGAGCGGTGTTGGAATCCCCTTGGGTTGGAGTCGCTGACATTTAAGCCAAAGGGGCTTGTTGCCCCGACGCGTTCGCTGGAAGGCCCTGAGGGTAGTCCTGTTGAGCTGATTGGTATCGTCCACGATGGAAACGCACGTGGGATTGCGGCGGGGACAGCTGGGGATGTCAGTGGAAATGCGGGCTGTTTCGGCACTGCCCGTGACGTTGCAGCATTTGGCAGTGCGGTGCTTTCGGGTGAGTGGCTTGGTAAGCCGCTATCGAAGCGATGGCTTGATGGTCAGAGCCAGCCGGCGGGGCACAGCTTAGCGCTGTTTGCTGGTTTGAATCCGCTGGTTCCAAAGGGCGAAATTTTTGGAGATGATGCGGTAGGCCACAGCGGCTATACAGGCACGGCGTTGTTATTGGTACCGAAAACGGACACGGTGATCGCGCTTTGTAGCAATGCCGTTTATGCTGACAAGGATGCATTTCTCCTCCACAGACGGCGGATTATGAATGTCATCGCAGGTCAAGTTAGGTGTGTTTGATAGCAGTG
>JAURHZ010000168.1 GCA_030833025.1 Armatimonadota bacterium | reverse complement strand
CGCAGAATGTCGATTTCCTCTTCGCCGAAGAGCCACTTTGTGTGCGGTGTCAGAGGTAGCGCGAGCACAATCATGTCACTTGAGAGGATGAGGTCGTGGTACTGAAGATGCGAGAGAACATAGTCAAAGTGTGGCGTCGGCTTCTCCGGGTCCCGCCGGGTCCCCACAGTTCGCATCCCAAATGCCTGGCACCTTCGAGCAATCGCCTGTCCAATCTGCCCAGCTCCCACAATCCCGACAGTCTTGCCTTCCAATGTAAACAGCTTGTCGGCCTGGTCACGGCGGCTCCACTTTGCCTCGCGCTGCGCATCCACGGAAAGGTGAATACCGCGTGCAAAGGACAACATCATCGCGAGGACATGCTCAGAACACGATGCCGCATGAATGCCACTTCCCGTACTGATCATCACGTCATGACCATCGGAGTTGGTAAATAGCTCTGGATATAGCTTTCCATCCACGCCGGCTGACCAAAACTGAACGAGCTTGAGGTTTGGCATTTGCTGACGTAGGACAGCCGGAAGAGCTGCGCAGAGGACAACTTCTGTACGCTCAAGGACATCCACAGGAACGGATGCCTCTGAGTGCACATCCAAGGTGAACATCCCGTTGAAGCTAACAACAATGTCGTGGAGCTGGCTGACGAGCGTTTCATCTTCGCCGTTATTCAGGAGGAGGATATGCATGGTTTACAGTCTACCTACTCGCGCGCTGCGGCATCACGGAGAATTTCCTTCGTTTCGGCCACGGTCGCTGCTGGCACGACGAGTCCAGCGGCACCTCCGATGATTGCTGCGGGGGCATCCACCGGTGACGCAAGGACCACCCAGCACGGCGGGCAGGCAAAGATATCCGTGGGCATGGTCGCCAGATCGCAGAGGAGCTGGTCCGCAGCATCATCGGGTATACGTGTGGCGGCATCCATACGAACATCAACAATCCGCAAGGGTGGAACGACAATCCCTTGGGTGCGGATGACATCGCTTACGGCGAGCTGAAACGCTGCCCTGCCCCCATCGACATCAGTTGGAGATGCAACCCAACCTGTCGTACCAGTCCGTTGCAGTGCCGAATTGATATCTGTGCTGACCCAAACCTGACTTCCCGTGGCAATGCAGGCATCCCAGATTTCGGATGCTGGTTCACGGAGCGTGGCAAGACCATCTGCACCTTGGGAAATCGCCACCGAGATGTCAGCCAAGTCAGTGATTTCGGCATAGATGGGAATTGTTACACCGCCGCGAGTGTGGACGGGGATGTGGCCATCCCCGATGGAATAGCGTGTTTTCCGTGTTATCTGGATGCGGACAAGCTCATCGGCTGTGGGTTCAACAAGGACGAGCTGCCGGAGAGGGTCAACGAGAACAAGCATCCCATCGGCGATGGCTTCATCTGGTAGCTCGGAAACATGCACACAAGGGATGTCCAATGGGTTTTGGATGTCCACCGGGAATGGCTGTTGTGTGACGATGCCAACAAGGGTGCTTCCGAGGGGCAGTGGCATCCACAGTCCAACATCGACTCTATCAACGACTAGGACGATATCGAGTGCGGTTTCATCCACTTCGATGGATTTGCGCAGGCGCGCGATGGTGGCCGTGTCGATGGTTGGCCGGCGGTCAAGGTATGTGACGTTGACTGCCCATCCAAGAACGGGGCGCTGCCCGGAGCCGTTGCCGACAAGGGTGATCATTGGTTGATGGTCGGTGGCGGTGGAGTGGTGCCAGGTTTTGCATCCCCGGATGCCGGCGGAGGTGTGTTTTCAGGCTTGTCGGGCTTTCCTGGTTTACCGGGAGGCTTTAGTCCGCCGCCTTTGGTGGGTTCCGTTAGTGGCGCCGCCTTGTCATCTTCGTCATCAACTTTAAACTTGCTGCCTTCTTCAATGCCGGTGATATCGATGGCTTCTTTACCATCCGTGAGGGTGACGATAGCGGATTTACCCTTTAGAATCTCGCCTTTGTCTGATTTTGCGAGGAGGTTGCCGCGGAGCAGGGCTTTCTCTTCTCCACCACGGTATTCGAGGTTATCGGCGGTTACGGTCCAGTTTCGTTCGCGTGCCCTAAAGGTGATGACGGTGTCGCTCGAGAGAATAGCGGTCTTTGTTTTCCAGGAGTAATCGACTTTGCTGCCACGGATATCGACAGGATTGGAAAATTCCTTGCGGACAGAGCCTTCCGGAGCAGTCGTAGCGTCCTGCTTTGGGCGCGCGGTGATGTGCACATCCCCAATCAGGTTGACCAGCTTCTTGGGGTAATTTGCAATTCCTTGATTAGCGGTGATGGTGTTTTGTGCATCATCCACGGTGACATTTCCAGGGCTCGTCCCGATTTGTGTCTTGAGGTTATAGGTCACGAGTGCGGACTGGAACTTGGTTTCCTTGTAGAGGAGATGAGCGTTTCCTCTAAGGGTCGCGATTTCACCATCAGGTGTGTCCACGTATGTGCCTTCATCACCATATGGGTATACGTTGCGATCATCTGGTCCACTGGGTTTATGCGTATCCTTTGCACCGGGGTCTTTGGCAGTTTTGATGCCATCCGGGAGTGGTTTTGCCACGGGTTTGGATGGCTTCGTAGCGGCGGGTTTAGTTTGTGAACCCAGTGCGGGGGGCGCTTTGTCTTTGGACTGTGCGATCGCGAGTGCTGCGCAGACTCCAAGGATGGTGGTTGTAATGGGCAGTCTCAGGTTCACGGGAGGTCCTCTACGAGGAATTTACCGCGAAGGTGTGTGCCTTTGATGTTTGTGTGAGCGAAATCAGCGGTGATCGTGTCAAACATCAGGTTTCCCTTTGCCGTTTGGATGTCTACTGGGTTCGGGCATGTGAGCTGCTGTGTGGCGGTCATCCAGATGAGAGACATGGTTGTGATATTGATGGTGCCGATGCTTGCCAAGATGTCATTCTCAGCGGGTTTCGTGGGTGGGAGGAGTGTGATGAGGAGTGGTCCGCTGGCATCAAAGCGTCCATTTTCATCATGGTATTGAGCCCGTGGAGCATTGAATGTAACGCGTTTTGTGCCGGCATAGGTGATTTCCGCATTAATACCGCCTTGAAAGTCGAGCTGGTGTGCTGAGCGGTCGGCGATGACGCGTGGTGCGGTGACGTTCCATGTGGGTTCGCCATCCGTGTAGCCTTGTGCGGTTACATTTTCGAAGCGTGCGCCGGAGATGATGTCGCCGGCGGGTCGTCCAGTGGATGCGACAGATTTGGCGGAGAGCTGCCAAGCGAGTGCGAGTCCGGCGGCGATCAGGGTGATGCAGGCGGTTGGGAGGATGTACTCAGATGCGTGGTGCATGGCAATGCTAAAAAATGTTGACTCCCGGTGGAACACCGGGAGTCACAGGTTCGTTCGCAAACGTTCCGGAGATTAGATCTTTGGCGGGAATGGAGGTCCATCCGTGTTGCCGAGCTTGAACGTCCCGAGGGTCCGTGTCTCGTTTGCCTGGATGGGCGCTGCAGGGAAGCCATCCGACACAAAGTCGTAAAGCTCACCACCAAGGTATCCGGAGCGGTAGAAGCGGTCTGTTCCGTTAGCAGCCTTTGGTGCCGCGAGGAAACCGCTCTTAGATGTTGTGAATGCGCTGCACTTCAGGGAGAAGGTGCCATCCACGCCTGTTGTAGCGGATGCTCCATTCAATGTAACGACAACACCTTCGATAGGCGTGTCATTGTTATTGATGTCGATGACCTTTCCGGTAAGTGTCGCCACGCGGGTGTCGGTTCCACCGTTATCGTTGGATCCACCGCCGCAGCCAGTGATGGCCATCGCCACAGCAGACAGGGCACAGCAGCCAAGCATGGCGCGTCTCGTCCATGTCTTCGTCGTTGCAGCTACAGCGCTGGCAGTCTCGACCTTCATTCGGTACCTCCGGAAGTCGGCATACTCCTGTGTACATACACAGACCGACAATCGACCAATAGTATAACGGAACTCACGATTTACCTGCAACCAGATAGATTTTGGTGTGCATCCGGAGTATGGACTCAAACCGCGCCGTTTGCCTTCACCCTTTGTGGGAAAAAGGGGATGTTTCGCATATTCATCTCGTCAGGAGCAGCTCAACGATAAAGTCATCACCTTTTCCCTTGACGTCCGCATAGTGTGTTCCCGGTATTAATGCTCGCAGGGGATGCCAGACATACTGTATTGTGCATCCATGCTCAGCGTCATCCTACCTTTGACATTTGCCATTATTGTGCCCGCCCAGGACACGGCCAAGCCCACGGTGTTTAAGCCAAATCCAGAAGCCGTGCGTGCACGCGACATGTATGCCGACCTGCGTCTGCTCGATTCGCTGGTTCCACTGGACCTGACGAAAGACCAGATTACTCAGCTGTTGGTACCGATGAAGGCTGCCCAAAAGGAGTATGAAGGCTTGTTGAAGCAAGCTGATGATGCTGCGAAGGGTTTGGCGGATGCTTTGGCGAAGCGCGTAACGCGGCGATCGAAGGAAAGAAAGCACCTGCGGAGCTTAGCAAGAAGATTGATGACATCGGGAAGGCAGCCGAGACGCGTCAGGTGACGGCGTATCAGAAGTCAGTGGAAGCAACGCTTGCGGTTACCTTGAAGGTCTTGACTGCGCCACAGAAGAGTGAGCTTTTGCGTCAGAGTGAAAAGGCATTTGGCGGCAAGCGTGTCCCGAAAGCATTTCAAAATAACCCAGAGAAGGCACCCAAGGATCAGGTTGAGGCCTTGGCTTTGATTGAGTTTGTAAAGGGTGTTTTGTTGATTGACCGGACGATTGTTTTGCTAGAAGCGATGTCTGAGAAGAAGTAGCGTATCGCTCTAAATGTGATCAAGCGGCCCCCCTGCGGGGGCCGCTTGTTTCGTTAACATCAGGCTTTCCGTACCTGCCAATGTTCATCAAAGAATCCGGCATCCAAAACCTGTTGAGGTCCATCTGCCAGGCGTATCACGCCCCAATCCGGCAGCTTCGGGGTATGCAGTGCATTTGACCCAGCGCTGTGCTCGTACCAAGTGTAACCAGAGTTGATAACAATGTACTTCTTTGGATTGAGCGGGTTTGGATACACAAGTACCGGATAGGCCTCCGTTGGTCCATAGAGGCGGCCATTGATGGCAAGTCCGCGCTTGTCCCACTTGATTGGAAGCTTACCAATCACCTTCCCAAGGACAGAGTTGCTCTGTGGATCGCCCCAGACAACGATATGGGAATCCGTTATGTGCTTTGCAGTGAGCTCTTTGTCCGTTACGGTTGGCATCTCACCGCGGAAGAAGCGTTTCCAATCGCCTGCCGCGCGGATGCGTGCCTTTTCGAGAAACG
>JAURHZ010000167.1 GCA_030833025.1 Armatimonadota bacterium | reverse complement strand
CAATCCGTGCCCGTAAAAGACAGCGTGGATGCAGGAGTTCTCATCACCGATGGCTATTCCGTCCGCTACATCTCCGATGATGGCCGGCGCTGGATTATCCCCGTTCAGAATCCAGCCACGCCCCACTACGGCAGGCTTTGCCGCGAAGTCTGCACAGAGCGCGACCTCCTCCATATCTGCGGCACATTTATCGAGCTGCCCGCCGAAAATGCAGGCGGCATCACGCACGCACGAGCAATCGCATCGCATCCCTTTGTGATCCATGACTATGCGAGCTACCGCGGGATGCTGGTTCTAACGGCATCTACGGGTGCACAACCGGGAGCGCATGTAGTGACATCCGCAGATGGAAATGCAGCCGTCTGGCTTGGCGTCGTCGATGACCTTTGGAAGCTGGGCCGCCCGGTTGGAAAGGCAAAAACGGGTCTCAACAATCGCGATGCAGGCATCTGGACCAGCGATCCAATCCTCGCAAATGGCTTTGGAGATATCGAGATTACCTGTCAGATTTCCGGCGGCCGCGGGGGCGTTGTTTTTGTCGATGCCGATATCTCTGGAAATGGCACATGGGTTGGAGTCTGTCGCATACAAGTTATGCCCGGAGGCAAGGGCCACACAGCGATAGATAAGCGCCTACATCCGTATTGGGTGCGTATCCGAACGACGCCAGGCACGGATGCCATCGCGGACTTCACATTACGCTGACGCGCCGTAGTCAACCTGCAAATGGTAGACTTTCACGTCCAAAAGACACGTTTTAAGGAGTAAGCACCCATGTCAGGGCATAGTAAATGGCACAATATCCGCCTGCGTAAGGGCAAGCAGGATGCGGTTCGCGGCAAGCTGTTCACGCGCATTGCGAAAGAAATCATCATCGCGGCACAGTCCGGTGGTGGCAGCCCGGATACAAACGTCCGCCTGCGTATGGCGATTCAGACGGCCCGCCAGAACTCGATGCCATCCGACAACATCAAGCGTGCCATCCAGCGTGGAACCGGCGAGCTTGGCGGTGCAAACCTGGTTGAAATGGTCTTTGAAGGCTATGGACAAGGCGGCGTCGCGATTCTCGTTGAGTGCCTCTCCGATAACCATAACCGCACCTACCCGGATGTCCGTGCGATCTTTGGCAAGGGCGGTGGACGTATGGGTGAAACCGGTTCGGTCAGCTATATGTTCGCACAAAAGGGCATGATTCTAATCGAATCAGGTGTGACCACGGAAGATGCGCTCATGGAAGTTGCCATCGATGCCGGTGCGGAAGATGTCCAACCAACCGAGGATGGTGGCTTTGAAGTCACAACCGCGCTGCGCGACTTTGCAGCGGTCCGGGATGCCCTCGATGCAGCGGGAATCAAGTATGACAGCGCTGAGATCACCCGTATCCCAGCGACGACCGTTCAGCTTCCTGCGGATGAAGAAGAGCAGTTCCTAAAGCTGATTGACAAGCTGGAAGAATACGATGATGTTCAGAATGTTCACCATAACTGTGAGCTGTCTGAAGCGGCGATGGATGATTAGTAAGCTTCGCTAGTGAACTCCAATCCGGCTCACCCGAGCCGGATTTTTGTTTTTAGGACCCCGCGTGTATGATGAAGCATGGTCCTAAACCGTATCGCGCTTGTCCTCACAGCCCTTGCAGCTGCTGCATCCGCTTCGCTTGCAAAACCGACGCTACAGATCATCCCGCAAAGGGTTGTTTTCACATCGTTACTGCAACATGTGGATGTACGTATACAGCTGCCGGCAAGCGATCCGGCATTTTCGGGCTATGTTTCGGTGACCGACACATCCAATTTTGCATACCTGACTCGTTACGGCGTTGCGATTTCATTGAAACCCGGTGAGGACCGCGTTGTCCGTATTCCTCTGCCGGGACCACAGTACAACCCACCCACATACCATGCCGAGCTCTCAGCCAATCGCGACCTAAGCGAGTTTGTGGCGTACGCAAATGCAAAACAAGACCAGCCAGCGTTCGTCGAAGGATCTGCAGCGATCATCCTTGGTGCCAATGCATCCGAGCGTCAATCCATCGTGAACCGCCTTCGGAACTTTACCGTTCCCCTGAGCATGAATGGCTACAATGGAGTAGCAACGCATAATTCCAACTATGGCTCGCCTAAAAGTGCTGCTGGCACATCGCCAAGTGCATCGATGGCCGGTGCTCCTTCGATACCCACACTACGCGTTCTCGTTCCAAGGTCCGACAAAGATGTCAGCGACTGGGCATCCGTCAATTTTGGTCGTGCATTTGCGGTGGCTGTGCTCCCCGGAGCCAGCTCACCAGATATCCGCAAGGCCCTGCAAGTGTACGCAGACTTTGGCGGTATCGTCATCGATGCAGCGCACTTGAACCTACGAAATGCCCACGGCACGGTGATTCCGGCTTATGGGGTTGGTGATATCTGTCAGGTCTTGACAGACACGGATGACCTTGCGCGGCGCTATGTCGCGGCGCAGACCGGACACATGTTCATTTCATCCGCGATTTCTGATCGCGAAATGTTGAATGCACCTGAACTCAAGAGTCCATCCACAGCGCTGATTTTTGCTCTGTTGGGACTGTATACCCTTGTCGCGATTCCAGTGCTCTACTTCGTACTAAAGCGAACGGGTAAACGCGAGCTGGCCTGGGTGGCGCTGCCAGGACTTGCGGTGGGATTCACGGGCATCTTTGGCATTATGGGTGCGTTGAACCGTCCGAGCGCGCCGTTCGCCCAGCACCGTGAGCTGATTGTGGGAACGCTGAATTCTCCAAATGTTCGCTCGCAAGAGACATTTAGTATCTACAACGGTGCGGCCAAGCAAGTGATGTTGGATGTTCCATCACGGGGTGCAACGACGCTTGCGAATGGTTCGATTGCCGCAGCTGGCCGTGTGAGTGGGTTTGTGAATGTCCCACAGTGGGCGATGGCAACGACGAGTGCCGAATCTCCAACGTATGACCTTGGCGGCAGCGTTGATGTAAGAAAGCTTTTAAACGGCGACTTGAAGATCACGAACAAAACACCGTTTATTCTCTCTGGAGCATCCCTCGGAAGAACGCTAGGAAACAATGTAGCGATTGCTGCATCCATGAAGCCGGGCCAGTCGGCAGTTGTTTCTCGTCGCGAGTTTAACGGCCCGGGAAGCCCTGGGCAGCCATCATTCGATGTCGGATGGGGCTTTACGCTAAACCAGCAGATTGAAAATGGCTATTCGGATGCATTTGCAGTCCTGAATGGCTCAGATTACTACTTCAAAGCCCGAATTATGGATATCCCAAGCTCCGTAAAGCTTGATGGCAAGCCCCTAAACATCGTTCGCTCTCAGCGGATGTTATTTCTGCGCTGTGAGGAAACAGGGATTTTAAAGTAGGTTCCAGTACTGTCAACACAACGCAAGAATTCCGTGTAG
Source organism: Armatimonadota bacterium (assembly GCA_030833025.1). Classification (GTDB taxonomy): domain Bacteria; phylum Armatimonadota; class Armatimonadia; order Armatimonadales; family Armatimonadaceae; genus CAIRTT01. Next base: position 1,892 of record JAURHZ010000167.1, on the reverse strand, counting down.
GGGCGGACCGCCGTGTGGAAATCTATTTGCGTTGTAACGACATCTTCGAAAAAGCGCATCGAGCGGAGTGGGGTGTCCAACGAAGGCCGGAAACCAAATTAGCCCGAGAGTAGCCTTTAGTTATGGATGGGAGTTCTCGTGGGCGTCTTGGTGGAGGCCGGAGCTGGACACGGCACGCAGCCACATGTGTACACATCCAAAAATCGTAAAGCAACAGCGTGCACAACACTCGTCCCTACACAGAGATTTCCGTATTGGTCGGTCGTGTTACAAACATTTCCCTACACAAAATTCATAAACTTGCCACGCACATCCACAGTGATAGAATCTCAAGGCTCCGAGGGTCCCTGACGTATCGCCAAGGGACACGAAGCCTAAGGCTCGTGCCGCAGCGCGGCGGCCGATGTTGGTGACTGGAACAAATGCGCATCGTAATTATTGGCTGTGGACGCGTCGGCTCAACGGTAGCTCGCCTCCTTAGCCCAACACACGACGTAACCATCGTCGACCGCACCTCTGACTCCTTCCGCAGACTCGGAACATCCTTCAAAGGAAAACGCCTCGTGGGTCCCGCGACCGACATGGATGTCCTACGCAAGGCCGGTGTTGAGGGCGCGGATGCATTTATTGCCGTCACGGATGGCGATAATCGCAACATTATGGCAAGCCAAATCGCCAAGAGAGTCTTTAACGTCCCAACGGTTCTGACACGTATCTACGATCCAGTCCGCGCATCCGTGTTCCAAAAACACGGCATCCATGTGCTGTGTACGACATCGATGGCAGCTGGGTTCTTCCGCGACATCATCGAAGGCAATACCTGCGACACCTTCGCGGAGCAGCTTCAGGCGTATCTGGATGCATCGGTGCAGAAGGCCTAAGAGGACACGGACATGAATATCATCGTTGTTGGTGGCGGAAATGTCGGCTACTACCTCGTCAAAGACCTCAAGGCTGCCGGGCACAGCGTCATCCTGATGGAAAAGGACCGCCAGCGTGCTGCGCGCCTATACGAAGACCTCGGCGATCTGGTTCGCCAGGGGGATGGCTGTGAGTCTCGCACGATGCAAGAGCTTGGCATCGGACAGTGTGACCTCGTGGTTGCGGCAACCGGCGAGGATGAAGATAACCTCATCGTGTGCCAAATGGCGCGTGAGTGCTTTGGAGTCAAGCGGACGATTGCACGTGTAAACAGCCCCGCAAACGAAGCACTTTTCACAGAACTTGGCATTACAACGACTGTCTCGAGCACACGCATCATTTTCAACCTGATTGAGCAGGAAATCGAAACAGACCACATCGTGCCACTGGCGGCGCTCGCACGCGGCAACCTAGAAGTCGTTTCGGTAGAGCTCTCCAGCCTTTCGAAAATGGTCGGCAGGAGTGTTGGCGAGATTACCCTCCCGGCGGATGCACACATTGTGGCAATTCTCCGCGGTGATAAGGGGATGTTGCCAAGCCCGAAGGCAATATTGGAAGCTGGGGATATTGTCCTGACGCTGGTAAAAGCTGACCGGGAATCCGAGCTACACCACGTTTTCGAAGGCCACTAGTTTATTGCTTTTCGCATCGAATGGCCTCCCGGACCCCCGGGAGGCTTTTGTTTTTTACCGTCGATGTAATACAACAGCACCAGCATCTCCAGCGGTACAGACAACGTAGCGAAGGTCAAAAGTCGCACCCCCGTCTCCCGGCGGATTTCCATTTCAAATCACCATCCCATAACCACAATGCCAACCGTTCTGCGATAATGTAACAGCAAGTATTTGTACGTAATCGCTGCGTACAAATGAATGTAAACACGCATCAACGGTCGTTGTGTGCTCCCCGCCTCCCGGCGGATTTCCACTTCAAATCACCATCCCATAACCACAATGCCAACCGTTCTGCGA
>JAURHZ010000166.1 GCA_030833025.1 Armatimonadota bacterium | reverse complement strand
TCCTGTGGCTGGCTTGTATTGTTGTCCCATTCGTGGGCGGCCAGCTGGTTGACCGTAAGGTCCCTGGTCAGCTCTTCATGGGTGTCGCAGGTATTGTCTGTGCGGGTTCCGCATACATGATGTCTAGCCAGACACAGGTTGGTGACATGATTGGTGGCTTGATTCCTGTCAGCGGCCTCGGTCTGTGGCTGGTAATCTGGTCCATCGCATTTGCTCCAACGATTGGTATTGGAAACTCCATCACCCTGCATCACCTCGGCCAAGAGGAAGGTTCCACCGAAGCAGAGCGCGAAAAGGCATTCTCTATCATCCGTACGATGGGAACCATCGGCTGGGTTGTCGTTGCATTCGCAGTGATGTGGGCGAAGGAAAACCTCAAGTCCATCCCTGTTTCGGAAATGACCATCTCGACAGGTGCAGCCGTCCTCTGGGCAGTCGCATCCTTCTTGGTCCCTCATACACCTCCAAAGACCGATGCTCCTGATCCTTGGGCATTCCTCAAGGCATTCGACCTCTTTAAGAAGGTCCCTGGATTCACAGCATTCATCATCATCTCGCTGGTTGCATCCGCTGAATTCCAGTTCTTCTACACCCTTTCTGGCCAGTTCCTTGGCAGTCTCGGTGTACCTGAATCGCAGATTGCTCCTTACAAGGCGACGAGCCAGATTGCTGAAGTCATCTCGCTTGCTGTGTTGCTACCGATTGCGATTCGCAAGTTCGGGATGCGTACAACCCTTGTTATTGGAACGCTTGCCTGGGCACTGCGCTACTTCATCTTTGCGACGAAGCTTGTAACCCCAGTTGTATTGTCCCTCTCCCTCCACGGAGTCGGCTTCGCCTTCGTCTTCGTGACGAGCTACTTCTACATTGACCGTGTTGCACCAAAGGACATCCGTGGTTCTGCGCAATCGATGTTTACTCTGGTAACACTTGGTATCGGAAACTACCTCGGCTCAATCCTCTCTGGAAAGCTGCAGGATGGCTTTACCACGGTTGTCAATGGCGCAAATGTCGTCAACTGGCCGATGATCTTTATTGTCCCAGCGGTCCTGACGCTCTTGTCTGCTATTGGCTTCCAGATCTTCTTCAAAGAGCCAAAGATGGCCGAGGGCGAAGAAATCAAGCTCGCTCACTAGTTACCAAGCATCGACTCAGATGCACATATCGACACCCCGATGGCTTTCATCGGGGTGTTTTTTATGCCACACTACGCACTGTGATTCCTGAGTCAAAGCAAGCACTACTCGATTGGTTTGATGTCTATCAACGGGAAATGCCTTGGCGCTTGACGAAAGATCCCTATGCAATCTGGGTCTCGGAAATGATGCTTCAGCAAACCCAAGTGGTTACGGCGACTCCCTATTGGCTCCGATGGATGGAGCGCTTTCCAAATGTAGCATCGCTTGCGAGTGCGCCTCTAGATGATGTCCTGATGCACTGGCAGGGTTTGGGTTACTACGCGCGTGCACGGAATATGCACAAGGCCGCAGCTGTTGTGCTGACCAAAAACAGCGGCGTATTCCCAACATCCTACGATGACCTCCTCGCACTTCCGGGAGTCGGCCCATACACGGCGGCAGCTGTGTCATCGATCAGCTCGGATGCCCACCAGGCTGTCGTGGATGCTAACGTCATTCGAGTGTTGTGCCGTCACGAAGGCATTGAGGATAACCCTAAGCTACCAGCGGTTCAGGTGCAGCTGCAGACAATTGCGGATGCCAATCTTGATGATGCGAGGCCGGGGGACTTCAATCAGGCGATGATGGAGCTGGGGGCAACCTTGTGCACGCCTAAGAGCCCAGCTTGTGAGCGCTGCCCAATCGGAAATGACTGCATCGCGAAACAAAATGGTCAGCCAGAGCAATATCCACTGCCTATCGACAAGCCAAAGGCTATCCGCCGGACGGATGTCATTTTGATTCCATTCTGTGATGGAAAGACATATACGCAGCAGCTCCCCCACGATGGCTTGTGGGGTGGACTGTACAGCTTTCCTAGGGCAACGGTGATGGAGGACGCATCAGCCGTTGAGACTGTGGAAAGACTCGCGAAAGAACTCCTCGGCGATCACAAAGGCCACGTAGTAGAGCTTGGACGTCTGCGTCATGCGGTGACGGTCTACAGCGTTGAGTTAATTGCCTTTGTGGTGCATGCTCCAGAGGTTTCCGCATGCGATGAGGCATGGAAAAGTCTCGCGGATATCGACACCTACCCAATGCCGAACCCTCAAGCAAAGCTTTGGGCGAAGCACAAGCAGGTTTTGATGAGTGAAAGGCTGCCGGTTTCACAACCGGCATTAGAGCTGTAGGTTAGGAATTACTTCCGCTTGCGGGATGGACTCATTGGCTTAAGCGTCCGTGCAGCCATGAACTGCTCCTTGTCGTACGCATCTAGCCAGTTTTCCACCCAGCCCACGCCGACATCTTCGATGACTTTTTGGACGCAAAGGAACTGCTTTGCTTCGTCATCCGTGATGTCGTTTTCTTCCGCAACCGTCGTCGCCATTTTAGCCATCACAGCCTGTGTGGTCTCGGTTTGCGTACTCATCCAAGCATCCCAATGCTTGACGGTCTCTTCTGGAGTCATATACAGTCTGGCGAAACGCTCCAGCGCTGTTTCATCGGCATCGAATTCAGTTGCATCCATGTTGCAATTGTACGGTGCGTTTTAGAAAACGGATGCCGATTTCAAAGCAAGTATTGCGACTGCGATCAGAACGAGTATTCCAATCAGTATCAAGCGCGCAGGCCACGCTGATTTCAAGTTACCTTTGTAGGCACTCACAAACTTATACATGGCAGCATCAGCGGCCCTGTTTACTTTGTCATCCGAATTCGCTTCAAGCTCGACTTTGATTGTTCCCGGCTTGCGACCAGGCTTCCAAGTGACGATGACTCTAGCGACCCAGCCCTCGATTGGGATGGTTCCCATTAGGCGACCGGTAGCATCAAAATCCTGCACTTTACCGATTCGTTGTAGGGTGTGTCTACAACGTTCAGCAACGGCAGGTTGATCGCCAGTCGTGGAAAAATCGAGGTAACGGCTCATTTACAGGCTCAGATTATTCCGTACTCGGTACTTCGGCAAACATTGTGACATTCCAGATGGATAATAATTGTCGTAATGGAACCAGTGGGAGCCCGATGACACTGCTTGGATCGCCATCAATGGATGCTACAAATGCCATTGCTTCGTCCTGCATCCCGTAACCGCCGGCCTTATCAAATGGAGATCCCGTCGCCACGTAGGCGTCTAACTGGTCATCCGGGATATCAGCAAATGTAACGCGTGTGGTCGTAATCTCAGCGTTCACACGATGAGGCGTAACCGTGGAGTCAACCAACACAATCGCGGAGTGCACGGTATGTGTACGCCCCGATAAATGCCTAAGCATGGCGACAGCAGCATCAACGCTTTCAGGTTTACCCAAGATATGTCCATCTGGGCAAACAACATCGGTGTCGACACCAATAACAATTCCCTGGTGCAAGTTTGCAACAGCGGATGCTTTTCCAAATGCCGCGGCTTCGACGTAGACAAGCGGATCCTTGATATGGTCAAGGGTGGCTTCATCAAAGTTGCTCACAACGATCTCGGGGTTGATTCCAAGATGACGAATAAGCTCTCGCCTGCGGGGGCTGGCGGATGCGAGATAAATCTTAGGCATCATTCAGGCTAATCTGACGATGTTTCAGGGGCAGCGGACACGCTGGACTCATCGGGCTTATCGGAATCTGTGGCAGCATGCTCCCGCTCCAGTTCGTTTACGCGTAGCTCGAGAGCAGTCATTTTGTCATCGGATGGTTTTTCTGTACGCGCGGCAGCAGCGAAAACATCGGCAACTGTAGGACGTTGACGAATTAGGTCAAGAATTCTGTCACGAATGGGACGTCCCTTTTCCTCGAGTGAGTCAACAAATTGGGGAGCATCCGCGATTGCGTGGCGAATTCGGTTATCGAGATCACCAGCAACCTGTTCAAGCTTCTCAATCGCCGCTACACCGGCGCCAAGAGTCACATCAGCTATGCGCTCTGCACTCGGCGCACGTAAGCCTCCGGATTGACCATCCCCGTCATCTGGTTGGTTCTGATTATCGCTTGACATACCAATTCCCCCTATTCGGCCGGCGCATAAACATCGCGCTTCAGCACACCTATATACGGGAGGTTTCTATACTGTTGGTTCCAGTCAAGGCCATATCCAACGACAAAATGATCAGGAATTGTAAAGCCGACGTAGTTTGCTTCGACTTTGCCTTCGCGGCGCGCAGGCTTGTCGAGCATCGTAATGACCCTCAGGCTAGCCGGAGCACGCTGTCTTAGATTGCGAAGGACATAGGAAAGCGTGAGGCCTGTATCGATGACATCCTCGACGACGATAACATGACGCCCTTCGATGGACTCATCCAAATCTTTTGTAAGGCGCGCTTCGCCACTTGACTGTGTACCGCAGTAGCTTGAAACGCCGAGGAGGTCAACGGTCAGCGGGAGGTCGATGTGACGCATCAAGTCTGCGAGGAACGGAATCGATCCTTTGACGATCGTGACGAGGTGTGGTTGACGCCCTTGGTAGTCACGGGTGATTTCCGCGCCAAGCTCTGCAACCCGAGCATTAATTTCATCAGCCGTGAAAAGAACGCTCTCGATATCGTGATCCATGAAACCCATCTCGTTACCCCCGAGTCAATATCTAGGATGAACCCAGAAGTGTGACGCGAAATTCGTATTCGTTATACGTCATTTAGAGCACTGACTTGTGCGGGTTGCCTATACGTTCCCAAGCATCGAAAGATTCTTGCGACATTTTGTAATAATCACCGCTTTTCATACGATTAGTAACTGTGCGCAAAAATCGTAACTCCGCGGCAGATGAGCAAGCCGAGGTTGTGCAGGCTGATGCTCATGGATGAATCAATAGTAGAATGGATTAGGGGACAGTTGCATGGATGTGAGTGAACGGATTACTTGGCTACGTACAGAAATTGCCCGGCACAATGCTCTCTATTACATCCAGGATGCGCCGAACATCTCCGATGCAGAATACGATGCCCTGCTTCACGAGCTCATCGCGTTAGAGGCTACTAATCCTGAGTTAATCACGGATGATTCTCCGACGCAGCGTGTCGGTGCGCCGCTAAGCGGTGGCTTTGCCGAGGTGGTTCATGGCCGTCCGATGCTGTCATTGGCAAATGCTTTCAGTCCAGCGGAACTGGCGGAATTTGACAACCGTGTCAAGCGGTTTCTTGAGCTTGATATCACAGCAAATGTTCAGTATTGCTGCGAATTGAAAC
>JAURHZ010000165.1 GCA_030833025.1 Armatimonadota bacterium | reverse complement strand
AACACTTGTGAAGTCTGAATCCGAGTCCGAAGGTGAAGATGACTCCAACGAAGCGGAAGCAAAGGGGAAGGCTATTTCCATTGATGAAACCGCAGGTACATTCTCGCTAAGTCCGATCTCGGAGTATGAAGGCTTCTTCCCAGGTGCAAGTACCCTCAATGTTGTGGTCGCACAAGGGGCAAGCTATGAGGATAACCGTGGCAAGGATACAGACCGCGCTACGTTCTTTAGCGGTCTCTCGAGTGCATCCCGCGTTACTGTAAAGGGTAGCTTCGCAGGGGGAGTGTTTACGGCAGTCGAGTTACGACTTAAGTAAGCTCTTTCGGTAGACGAAACGATGCCTCCCTGCAGCGCAGCTGCAGGGAGGCATTTGTCATTTACGTCAGACACACATAATTTCCGAAGGTACCGGTGTTTCGAATTGCGTTGACAGGAGCATACTAAATCCGGGAGATTACACCGCACCCGCGATAATAATCTCAAATAATACGTAGATTCGTAGCGTGCTTAATGATAATTTTGCGAACCATGGGGACAATCCATCAACGACAGGCAATGTTGCCTGAGATGGACTTCCATGATGCGAACACCACTACAACCACAAAATGCACGGCATGCACTTACCCCATTGGTAAGCATTCCCGCACGACTGGTCGCATTCATCCTGGTGGCCCTTCTTGCACCACTGGGGCTACTTTTCGCCGGACTCATTTGGCTCGAAGATGGCGGCCCGGTTCTGACAGGCTCGCTCCTCGAGGGAGCTACCGATGGCTCCAATATTCCATCGTTTCGCGTCGCCACACTCCATTTGGAAAAATGGGACATTCGCCAGCTACCGGCATCGATGGGCAACCCAGAACGTCTTATCCTAATTCCTACACTCACTGTGATTGGGCGTATTCTGACGCTCCTAAACCTCGACAGGCTTCCTGCGATGCTCCTCGTAGCCCTCGGACGCCTAACCCCTGCAGTCGTCCTACGGCCACGATCCGTCCACAGCAACTAGGCCGTCGCTGCAGTGACCTCCAAGCTGGAGGTCATCATGCCTGACAGAACCAACCCTCAGAATCTGCAGCTACGACAGCGCATCCGGCTTCGATTTTTAGGTGTCTTTTCACTGACCAATACTGCTGGTGTCGTGCAGCGGTTTCCCACTCGCCATGCCGCCATCCTTGTTGCGTACCTCGCATACAATGCCGACCGCGTCCATTCGCGTGACAAACTGGCAGAAATGCTCTGGCCAAATGCCGACTTTGATGAGCAACGCAATCGATTCCGTGTCGCCCTTAGCCAAGCACGTAAGCTTCTCGAACCGACAGAACTGGATGCCGCCACAGTCCTTGAAGTCACACGGCAAACCGTAAAGTTCAAACGGGATGCGGCGACAAGCGACATCGATGGTCTTGACCACGCACTTCGTAACCTTGACCACGCACAAATCGCCCTCGGGAAGGACACTGAATTCTGCGAAGGCTGGTATGACGAATGGGTGCTCGAAACGCGCGCATACTGGCAAAGCCGAATCGAGGCCGTATCCGGCGGGGATGTCATCATCACCGAAGACCTGCGTCTTACAACCGATGAACGCGCGTACATCCCAAGGCCCCATGGTCCGTTCATCGGACGTGAACAGCTGCTCAAGGCCATCTCTGCGCGGCTGACGCCTCCGGATATGATCGGCTGCACCATCCTCTTTGGCCCCGAAGGAAGCGGAAAGACACGCCTCGCACTCGAAATCTGCCGACGAATTGAACCCTTCTGGGACCATAAAATCATTCGTGTCGACATCACCTCGCAGACAATTGCAGAAGGATTTAGTCAACGAATCCGGGTGATGCTTGAAGGTCCACGCTCCTTTAATGACCGGCCCGTCGACCGAATTCTCTACATGCCACCCTATCGTCTAGTCTGGCTGGATGGCCTTGATCGGGCACCCGATCCCAAAGGAATTCTGGAAGCATGTGCACTTCCAGGTTTGCACATTATCGCTACATCGCGAACTCCAATCCATGGACTGACTGCAGTCCACATTCATGTTCCACCGATGCCAGCTGTCAACGAGAACTGGGGGGCTCCAGAACTCGTTCGGGCAGACTCCGTTGCACTCCTGTTGTCACGCATTCAGCTTGTAGATCCAGGCTTTGTTATCCGACCCACGGCGGTCGCAGCCATCGCTAAAATCTCATCCGTCTGCGCGAAGTCACCCCTGTTGCTCCACGTTGCCGCGGCACGTATTTCGTATGAAGGTCCAGCGCCAGTTGCAGAACGTCTTGCCGGGTTTGGATTCGATCCTGCAACCGTGAATGATGTTCTGAGGGCACTTCTAAATGGTGTTGACCTGCGGGATGTCGCACGGCTTTCCATCTTGCCAGCACTCGTTCCGCAACGCCTAGCAATTGCAATCCTCGGAGCCGATGCCACGGAGCGGTTGACCAACTTAGTCTCAATCGGTGCGATGGCCAGTGCATCCACACCGCAAGGACTTATCTACCGCCTGCACACGCCAATCGCTGGCCTGGTCGGGGATGACTTGCAACAGTATGTGGATGAAGCGAAAGAGCGCCTCATTTCTGCTATTTGGGATGCCCTTATCGTCTACCATGGAGCCGGGTTTTCATCCCTCGATTATGAAATCGTCGCATGGTTCTTTGAGCAGGCTCAGGCAAGCTTTGACCTGCCGCGGTTACATCGCTCCGCGCTCGGTGTCGCTGAATGGATGTTCGCATACGGTGACATCACCAGTGCACTCAAAGCCCTGACAATTGCAGAGGAAACGCTGCAGAATAAGGCTGTGGATGTTGCAGCGCGCATCCACCTCATCCGCGTCTGGTGGCTCATGCGTACGTATCATCCCGTACAGGCAAAGGAAGTTTCACTGGCTGCGCATTCTCTCTACCCTCAGATCTCCGCTGAGCTGCGCCTGCGCCTTGCATACGCCGACCTCGTTGTACACAAACAACTTGTCGCCCGTGGACGCTCGGAATCAGCCGCACGTTTTGTCGATGCAGCACTTGCATTTGGCGATGTTCTTCTAGCCCAATGGGGAATGGAAGAGCTTGCTCTAATAGATGCAAATACACCAATTCGTCAGGAGGAGCGGTACACTCGTCTGGTTCGAACTGACCCACAGGAAGCCACTGGACGTATCATGGTTCGCCTCGGAGTACTAGACACACTTCTTGGACATCCGCGTACGGCTGCGCGACTCCTCGCTGAAGGCAAAGATATTTGCAGCGGAGAGCGTGACATGACTGGTGTAAAGTGGGCGGAAAAATGGCAGTCCTATGCCGCTACGTTGCGAAAGGAAGGGCGCCAGCTGGTCGGTATTTGGGAAGACTGAGCGTTCTATGCCTCTCAATAACATACTACTCAAGCGCGAGCATACTCTCCTACGGTCTGTGTTGGACCACTCGATGGACGCGATTATAGCAATCGATGACGACAGCACTATCATCGAGTTCAACCGCTCTGCTGAGGAAATGTTTGGATGGACCCGGGCCGATGCCGTTGGACAGCGCCTCCATGAACTAATCATTCCAGAGCAACATCGCGCGGGTCACGTTGCAGGCATGGCCCATCTTCGAACGACAGGGGAAGGCCCGATTCTCGGAAAGCGCCTCGAACTCGTGGCGCAAAACCGTGATGGCCAAATATTTCCAGTCGAGCTTACGGTTAGTGCTGTGGAAGGTGACAATTTATACGTGGCATCCCTTCGGAACCTAACCGACCGAAACACTGCACAACAACATATTCAGCGTTCTGACCGCCTCTTTCGAGCCATCTCCACGGCTAGTCAGCAGTACATCCGCGAAGGAAATGTTGATGAAACATTTGACATCGTCCTCAATGAAGTCCTCGATATCACCGATTCTGAATACGGTTTTGTAAGCGAAGTCCTGTATGACCCATCTGGTGACCCGTACATTAGGACCTATGCCCTAACAAACATCGCGTGGAACAACGAAATGCGGGCCATCTACGATGCGATGGCGCCAAATCTCGAGTTTAGGAATCTCAATACGCTCTTTGGCTCGATGCTGACAACGGGTGAAGTTGTTATCGCAAATGACCCATCCACGGATCCCCGGAGAGGTGGTCTGCCACCTGGGCATCCACCGCTTGATCGCTTCTGCGGACTTCCCATCCACCACACAGGTGAGCTTGTCGGGATGATCGGGCTCTCAAACCGCCCGCAAGGCTATGACCTTGAACTGGTCGAGTTCCTTGAGCCGTTTCTCGCTGCTTGTGGCAACATCATCGTGACATGGCGGGCAGACAAAGCACGGATTCAGGCTGAGGCCGAGCGTAAGGCTGCGCACGATGCCCTTGAGCTATCCCGCCGACGGGAGGCCGAAATCAGTGCAGGCATTCAGAATAGTCTCCTGCTTCGGCGTAAGCCAGTCCTGACGCCGCATGGCATGGATGTCGGCGTTTGTATCATGGGCTTTACTACCGTCACCGGCGATTACTGCGACTTTGTGACCTTTAATGACCGCTTTGACATCATCGTTGGAGATGTCATGGGTAAGGGCGTCACGGCGGCGATGGTTGGCTCTGCGGTAAAAGGACAGCTACACCGCGTGGTTCGACGACTTCAGGAACAGACGATGCTCTTTGGGAGACATCCCGAGCCCCAGGAAATTGTTGGAGGACTACAGTCTGTTCTGACCCCACAGCTGATGACGCTGGACAGCTTTGTGACGCTGACCTATGCGGCATTTGAACGGCGGGATGGTGCGGATTCGGTCACCGATATCACGATCGTGGATGCGGGGCATACGCCGATTTTGCGGATTCGGGATGGCATTCAGGCTCACTGGCTCTCTGGTGACAATGTTCCTCTTGGGCTTGCTGACCGCGAGTTTTACATGCAGAACACTTATCGTGTCGAGCCTGGGGATGTCTATATTTTCTTTTCGGATGGCGTGACGGAAGCGGCGAATCCGGATGATGTGCCATTTGGCAAGGATAGGGTTGAGCAAGTCTCCGTAAAGGCGACCAATGCCCGGCTTGACTCGGAGAGCATCGCAAACACGCTGGCGAAGGAAGTGATGACTTGGACAGGTGAGCGTATTGATGACGATATTACGATTGTTGTTATAAAGCATGTTTGATCTAAAAAATGATAAAAAATGGATAAACCGAAAATTGAATTAAAACTCCCGATTATAGCCAACATGGAGCTGGTGGCTATCAATACGGCTGAGGTAGTCGCGAAGCACATGGATTTGAGCGAAGATAAAGCCGCTGAAATCAGTATGGCGCTTATCGAGGCATGCATTAATGCATTTGAGCACTCTCAGGCTCAAAATAATGTATTCATCCATTTTATCT
>JAURHZ010000164.1 GCA_030833025.1 Armatimonadota bacterium | reverse complement strand
GCTTCGCCACCAGAAAGCGTCGTCGCCGGTTGCCCAAGCTTAATGTAGTCAAGGCCGACATCGGCGATGGTTTGCAGCTTTCGAGCAATACTCGGCACTGCCGAGAAGAACTCAACACCTTCCCCGACGGTCATATCGAGGACTTCGGCAATCGACTTACCTTTGTACTTGACTTCCAGCGTCTCGCGAGCGTAGCGCTTTCCATTACAGACTTCGCACGGTACGTAGACATCCGGGAGAAATTGCATTTCAATCTTTAAAATGCCATCGCCTTTACAGGCCTCGCAGCGGCCGCCTTTGACGTTAAACGAGAATCGTCCAGGGCCGTAGCCACGGACGCGACTCTCCTGCGTGGATGCATAGAGGTCACGGATGACATCAAAGCAGCCTGTATACGTCGCCGGGTTTGAGCGTGGTGTGCGTCCGATGGGCGACTGGTCGATATCAACGATCTTTTCAATATGCTCGATGCCTGTCAGCGAGTCATGCGCTTCCGCAATCATGTGTGAGCGGTAGATCTGTTGCATCAACTTTGGATACAGCGTCTCTTGGATGAGGGTTGACTTACCGGATCCTGAAACACCAGTAATACAGACCATCGAGCCTAGCGGAATCTCGATATCAACGCCCTTTAGGTTATGCCCTTTGGCACCTTTAAGGATGAGCGATTTGCCATTTCCTTCCCGGCGCTTTTGCGGGATGGGGATTACGCGGCGCCCAGAAAGAAAGGCTGCGGTTGCGGATTCGGGTTCATCTAGGATATTTGCAGGATGGCCCTCGGCTACGACGCGGCCTCCGTGGACACCCGCACCTGGGCCGATATCAATGAGCCAGTCAGCAGCTGCCATCGTTTCTTCATCATGCTCAACCACCAGAATTGTGTTGCCGAGGTCCCGGAGGCGGGTTAGCGTCTGAACGAGCTTGGTGTTGTCGCGCTGGTGAAGCCCGATGGATGGCTCATCAAGGATGTATAGAACACCCATCAGGCCAGAGCCAATCTGCGTCGCGAGGCGGATACGCTGTGCTTCACCGCCAGCGAGTGTGTTGGCACTCCGGTCCATCGTGAGATAGCCCAGCCCCACCGAGTAGAGGAAGCCAAGGCGTTCTCGGATTTCTTTGACGATCTGCTTGGCAATGATGGCTTCACGGTTTGTGAGTGTCAGTCCATCGAAGAAGGTGACCATCTTTTCAACACTAAACGCAGTGAGTGTGCTGATGTCTGTGCCACCCACCTTTACGCTAAGGGCCTCAGGTTTTAGGCGCTTACCTTTGCATTCCGGACACGGGCGCTGGCGACGGTACTGCTCGAGGTCTGCCTTGACCAAGTCGCTTGTCGTCTCGGCGAGGTGACGCTCCATAATCGCAAGGACACCGACATACTCTGTGTCAAAGTAGCGCGTTTTACCCCAGCGGTTGCGGTGTTCCATCGAAACATTGCCCTTGACTCCGTAGAACACAGCATGCAGCTGTTCGGGGGTCAGGTCTTTGAGGGGTGTTTCCATGGTGAAGCCAAGCGATAGTGCTACGGCTGCAAAAAGGGCGGTACGGGAATCCGACATGATCTGTTTGCCAGATTTGTAGACAAAGTACCTTAGAGCTCCAGCCCCGATGGACATATTGTGATCCGGTGCAATCAGTGCCGGGTCGAACTCTGCCTGTGTTCCAAGCCCATGACATTTTGTACAAGCACCGTATGGGCTGTTGAATGAAAAGGTGCGCGGTTCGATTTCTGGGAGGCTGATGCCGCAGTCGGTACACGCAAACTTTTCGCTGTAGGTGTGACATTCGCCATCTACGATATCGATCACTAAAACACCGTTTCCGCGCTTTAGGGTTGCCTCAATCGAGTCCGCGAGACGCTTTTCCGTGCCTTCGCGCACAACCACTCTGTCGACAACGATGTCTAGGTCGTGCTGTTTATAGCGGTCAAGCGTTGGAATTTCTTCGGAGATGTCGTAAATCGTGCCATCGATGCGAACGCGGACGTAACCTTCCTTGCGGATGTCTTCGAGTTCCTTACGGTACTCACCTTTGCGGCCACGGGCGATGGGAGCCATCAGTTGCATCCGGGTGCCTTCCGGCAGCTGCATCAGCTGGTCGACAATCTGGCTGGGTTGTTGCTGGCTGACGGGTTTGCCGCACTGCGGACAGTGTGGGCGTCCAGCGCGAGCATACAAAAGCCGGAGATAGTCGTAGATTTCTGTGACGGTGGCAACGGTAGAGCGCGGGTTACGGCTGGTGGATTTCTGATCAATCGCGACAGCGGGCGAGAGGCCTTCAATCTGGTCTACATCGGGCTTGTCCATTTGCCCAAGGAACTGCCGTGCGTAAGCCGACAGGGACTCTACGTAGCGGCGCTGGCCCTCGGCGTAGAGGGTATCGAAGGCTAGGGATGACTTTCCGCTGCCCGAGAGCCCGGTAATGACCACCAGCTTGTCTCGCGGAATATCGATATCGATGTTCTTGAGGTTGTTTTGGCGTGCGCCGCGGATACGGATGGCGGGGCCATCAATGCGGACGGGGATGCGGCTGTCGATGACGGGTTCGATTTCCATAGGGCTCATACCGCCCACGATCGGGATGTGGGCCACACGAGTGTACCTGTCAACTTAAGTAACTGTCACCTTTCCGGTGGTGGGACATCCATGCCAAGTTCACCGGGAATAGGGTAGCCGATACGGAGGTCCTTTTGTGCTCGTGTCCAAGCGAATTGAAATGCTGCATCCAACAGCTCATCCCAGTGGTAATAGGTCTCAGCGACATCCTCGACGCGGAACAGCGCACGTCCCTGTGAATCGCTGCCCGTGGGAGCATCGTGCATTTTCGTGACCGTGGCAATGTAGGCATTTGCCGCCCCAGCAGTCCCATTTTCCGCCGTAAGCACAAATGCTCCCAGCTGAGTTAATGAGCCGAGTTCAATGCCTGCTTCTTCCATGGACTCTCGGTGAGCGGCGACTTCAGGCGTCTCTCCGGGTTCGATATGTCCACTTGGGATGCACCATCCACGGTTTATAATTTCCGCTAGAACGATGAGGTCACCGTAAAAGGGGAAGACTACGACGTGGGTGACTGGGGCATCGGTGGCTTGAACGAATTCCGCCCGGTAGTTACCCCACTTAGCTTTTGGGAATTCAGTCAATGCTGAGCAGGTCTTGGAGGTTGGTAGCGAAAAGCTCAATTCTCCCGCATTTTTCGCAGACCTTTGCAGCTACTGGGGATGCTGTTACGGAAGCAACACCGAGAAAGTCATCGGAAGCCTTACCGGTTACCGTGATGCGTGCATCCCCATTTCCAACCTGCAGGCGGCCTTTGTGCATTTGACCGCCACACGCGGCACATGTGTTTTTCATAGCGCGTTTATCCTACCAAACGGATGCATCGTCTAGCCGGGGGTCATTTCCCAGAAGTCTTTACCGACGATGTCAAATGGGAGACGGTGTTCATCGGGGGCAGTGGCATCAAAGTGTTGATTTACGAAGTAGACCAGCTGGCTGGTTGTGTTTCCGACATTTGCACAGCCGTGTGCGACACCGCGTGGGATGAACAGAAGCCGTGAAACGCCGCCGCCGAGGAGAAGGCGCATTTTCGCGTTCAATGTTGGGCTGTCTGCCCGGGCATCCACGAGGCCAACCAAAAGTCTTTCGGTTGGGGGCACAAACCAGACATCATCCTGGTTGTAGTGAATATGAAACGCCTTGATAGCCCCTGGCTGAACGACGGACCACGAGGATTGTAGTACTTGGAAGTCGGGGATGGCAGCGAGGCGACCATTGGTGTCGAGGCGGATGATTTCTGCGAATGCACCGCCATCGTCCTGGAACGTGCGGAGCTCGATGATTTTTACACCCTCGATGTTAGTACGCGCGGCATAGCTCTGCGTAGTCAGAACAGTTGCGTAGTCTGGGTGAATATCGGATGGGGCGAGGCGATCTGCCATGGCTTATTTGGTCTCCGGGAGGTTGGGTTTGGTTTCGCTGGCGATTCGGCGCAGGTACGAGGCATAGCCAGTTTTGCCAAGGGCATCTGCTCCTGCAATGACATCCTGTGCAGAAATCCAGCCATTTTGTAGAGCGATTTCCTCGAGGCAGGCGATCTTGAGGCTTTGGCGACGCTCGATGGCGGCGACAAAGTTGCCTGCTTCGAGGAGGGCATCGTGTGTGCCCGTGTCCAGCCATGCGGTTCCCCGTCCAAGAATCTCGGCGTGAAGATCATTTTTGGCGAGGTACATTTGGTTGACGGTGGTGATTTCCAGCTCGCCACGGTGACTTGGTTTTACCGCTGCTGCGACATCGGTGATGTCTTTGTCATAGAAGTAAAGACCAACTACTGCATAGTTTGACTTTGGCTGTTCAGGTTTTTCCTCAATGGAGATAACCCGGCCAGTGTTATCGAAGTCCATAACGCCGTAGCGTTCAGGATCTGCGACATGGTAGCCAAACACCGTTGCACCAGATTCGCGTGTTGCGGCGCGTCGGAGCTGTTCTGGGAGACCGTGTCCGTAGAAGACATTGTCACCGAGGACGAGGGCTGCGGGTCCGCTTGCGATGAAGTCTTTGGCGATATGAAAGGCTTGTGCAAGTCCTTCGGGGCGCGGTTGGACGGCGTATTGCAGCGAGATTCCATAAGCACTGCCATCCCCGAGGAGGCGTTCGAACAATGGAAGGTCTTCCGGTGTGCTGATCAGCATGATGTCCCGGATTCCGCTCAACATTAATGTGGAGAGGGGGTAGTAGACCATCGGCTTGTCGTAGACGGCCATCAGTTGCTTTGACACGGCTTTGGTAGCTGGATATAGTCTGGTTCCGCTGCCACCTGCGAGAACAATTCCCTTGCTCATTGTTACATTCTACGCCCCGGGTCGAAGTTACGCTGGATATGCTTGACGGGGCATACCTACCCCGCTAAACTCTGCATTACAGCGCATGACCGAATCAGACGAACTCCCGTGGAACAGTATGTCCATAAAACTGCCACCGGAAGCATTTGTTTCGGGTGGTTTTTTCGATGAGTGGCTACGTTTTTCGGCGCGCCATGGGCGCGGAGCTCTGCGTGTTTCAGTGACACCGACTGAGGCGTGGCTCTCGATGGTTCCGCAGTCGTTTGCGCTTGCGGCTGGTGAAGTGATCGATGCGGACGTCGTGGTGGATGTCGCTGCGGCGAAGCGGATGGTCGAAGGGGGGCGGCCTCCCCTCGGCGAGCTTCAAATCACCTTTGAACAGCAAAATGCGGCAGGCGTCCGCGTTGAGCGCACATCTACCATTCCTGTACAGCTTCCCGTCGCCGTCTGCCCGTGTTGTAAACGTGTTCTCCACATCCCTAGTCATAGAGGTGCAA
>JAURHZ010000163.1 GCA_030833025.1 Armatimonadota bacterium | reverse complement strand
TACTGAGATGGATATAACCAAGAGTTCGCTGTTTCATGCTGAAGTTCACTATACCCAAATCAACGCGGAGTGGAACTCACATTGTAAAGGTGACCCGGACGCGCCATCCCGGACAAATGCGTGACAACTTTACCGAGGCCTCCACGCGCACATCGATTTCCACCTAGTGAAGCATCAGGCTGCGGAACGGTCGCTTCCACCACCTAAAAGAACGCCTCTCACAAAGGTCGTATCAAAATTGCCATAAACTGACGACATGCCTACACGCCAGCAACATGCAAAGCTCAACATTCGCTCAGGAAACATCACACGCATCCTGAACAACCAAAATGGCACCCTTACGACAACCCAGATCCAAAATGGGTTTACAAAATCATCCCATCCCATCACATCCGATGAGTTTGCAATCAAGCTGGCTAATGGAAAGGTCATCACCGCCCGGGACTACACCACCGAACGTGTCGATGCCCCCTCCCCTTCGACCACAACCATCACGTATATCCAGCGCCCACACCTCCGTTTAATCACCGATGCCCCAACAAGCATCACCACAACGTTCACCAAAATCGCAGCCGGTATCCAAAAATCCATCCACCTTACACTCCCAACCGCAACCACACCACTCCACATCGAAGTCGAACGCTTCACCACCACCATCGCCACATCCCGTGGTGGACGAGGAGAGCCAGTGGTCATCGGCAATAGCATCGTCCTGCTGCCGGAAAACCCCACGATGCTAACCCGCCACAACAATGGCAACCAACCAGCCGCCTACGCACGCCGCTTTGAACGCGTCGGGAACCACAGCTATATCGACTACGCCGGCGCAGATCAGGAAGCAAAGCCAACACCAGGCCTCGTTCGCGCCTTCCACTTTCCCATCCCACAAGCAGCCACAAATGGCCCCGGCTCCACCATCCAAAGCCAGACCATCACCTGCATCCCCATAAAGAAAGGCGCATCCGCCGAACAGACCGTCCTCCGCTATGTCCGGCCCGCAAACAACGCACGCACCCTCACCCACTACAACAACTGGTTCGACCCGGATGGCAAGGATATCCGCGGAGACAACCTCAACAAAACCCTCGCCGCCTTCCAAAAGCCACTCGCCGGAAGCGGCATCAGCATCGATGCGATGGTTCCTGACAACGGCTGGCAAGACCGACGCTCCGTCTGGCAACCCGCGAAGAGCCTCTTCCCGAACGGGATGCAGACCATCGGGCAGCTCGGTAAAAGCCTCCGCAAATCCGGCTCCGCGCTCGGTCTCTGGATCGCCGCCGACAACACCACAAATGACATCGCGTGGGGAACATCCGCCGGCTACAAACGCGCCAAAGCAAACCCTTACTTCTCCCAGTACTTTGAACACCACTCCCTCGCGCAGGCCGAATACAATGCCGCGCTGACCAGCCAGCTCAAAACACTCACCGACACCGGCGCCATTAAGTACTACAAGTTCGACTTTAATCACCTGTCAAACACCATCCCAACCGATCGACACGGCCACGAAGCCGAAATGGATGGCTTTATCCGAGCGACACGCTATCCAAAGGAAAAAGGCGTTTTTATCAATGCCACCAACTGGACCTGGCACGCGCCCGGATGGCTAAACCATGCCGATACGGTATGGCTCCTCGCAGGGGATGATGGCTTTAATGCAAACGCCCCTGAGCTGAGCGGACGTGCGCAGGCGACCACGGACCGGGATGTCTATTTCTGGAGGATGTGGGGTGATCCCGCTGACCGGCCATGGTTCCCGATTAGCGCCATCATGACCCATGGCATCATCCGCAACGCCGCCGGCCAAATGTCCCTCCCGACCGACACCTACCGCGACTGGTGCGATTACATCCTGATGCACTACGGCCGCGGAACCCTACTGCGCGAGTGGTACCTCTCGCCAAAGTCCGTCACGGCACCTGAGTGGAAGGCGCTCATCGCTATCCACAAATGGGCGGACAGCCGCCGGGAAGATCTCATCAACACCGTTTATATCGGTGGCCGCCCGGATGAAGGTGCGCCTTACGGATTTGTCGGCTTTGCGGAAAGTGGCAAGACTGGCACGCTGGTCATTCGAAACCCTGCCCCGACAACCAAGACCATTACCGTCAAGCTCGATGCAACGACGCTCTTCAATGGAAAACTTGGCCAGCCTTGGAGCGGCCGAACCGTCTACCCATACACCCAGGAGCTGCCATTTGGCTTCACGGGCGGCGAAGAGTGCACGGTCACGATTCCAGCCTATGAGACCATCGCGATCGAGCTGCGCCCCGGGGCCGCCCGCGGTCCGATGGTCAAAATGGCCCCTGCGGTCCGTGTCAGCGATAATCGTAATCCCAGCATCAAAACCATCAGCCTCGCGCCATTCGCCACCGGGCAACGTGCGCTCCTGGTCATCGGCTATCCAACATTGCCGGTCATTGAAATCAACGGAAAAGCCGTGGAGCCAACGCGGAAAACCAAGGGTGCGCTGAACCAGTTTGCTGGATATGCAATCGATGGGATGCCAAGTAAAACGGCCCGGATGTGGGAGATGGCAGGCTTTGACATCGCTCCATTTACCGGCAAGGAGTTCACGGTTGGCATCACGGGAACCGAAACGACAACGCGCTGCGAAGTGCATATCATTGCGGAGCGGCCATTTGGAGATGATGCTGACATCAAGCTTTCGCCAAAAACATTCCCCGGCGTGCTGCGCGAGGCGACGCCCGTTTTCGATGAGCACACCATTGACGCAAAACCCGCTGTTCCCGTCGAGGCATCGGACACAGAGCTCGCGCAAGTCGCAAGCATCAAGCTAACACTGGATGCATTCGGCGTAAACGCAGGCTACGGTGCAAAACGCATTTTTGTGAATGAAACACATGTTGGCAACTTGCCCGCATGCGGCGATCAATGGACTCCATTCGCATTTACAGTCCCAGTGACACCGAACACCCCAACAACGCGTAAGTGGTCCATCGTTCTGCGCTGCGCCAACAATGAAGATAAGTTTAAAGTTGGGCACCTTACGCTAACACTTAAGCTTAAGAATGGACGGGAGATCGTTCTCCGCTCTAAAGGCGTTGCAACCAGTCACCAAGATTGGGCGCACTTTGAAGGGGCTGTCTTTAGTGCAGACTCTGCCACAAAGTTGTTAAGTTCTCCCGCCATCGAATTCGAGCTTGCCCGTACGGAAGGCGCTCAACAACCAACATCGGGGAAAGGCTAACAAAACACCATGATGCGTACCGCTTACACGCCGCCATCCGTGGCAACGCTCCTTGCTATCACCCTGATCGCTGGTTGTAATGCACCAAAAACCACGCAGGATAAGCAGTCATCGGGTGGCTGGCTCCGGGATGTAACGGCACAAACGCCTGTCGCAGCCTACACATTTGAAATGCCAAAAGACCGGCCACTGACCTTGCTGCAGACAATTGGAAATGGCTGCGCGCTGGCGGATTTCAACAACGATGGCAACCTCGACCTCCTCGTTATCGGCGCTCAGGTTGCACTCTACGATGGCGATGGCAAGCTCGGTTTCAAGGCATCACCAACAACGCTTCCCCCAACAAAGATCTCGCCGCAGGGGTGTGCTGTCGGCGATATGGACAATGATGGCGATCTGGATGTCTATCTAACCGGTTACCGCACGGGATATTTGTGGCGCAATACCAGGAATGGTTTTGAAGATGTCACCGCACAAAGTGGCATTCCCGTTCAGCCGTGGGGAACATCCGCAGCGTTTGCCGACATCGACCTCGATGGCAAATCGGACCTCATCGTGGCCAACTATGTTGCCTACAACCCGGAAAAAGGCACACGTGAGCGCTGCGATTTCCGGAGCCCGAATGGAACCACCGTTCTGGGTGCGTGCGGCCCACGCGAATACGTCCCCCTTCAGGCAGCCGTGTTCCGCAACACAAATGGGCTGAAGTTTGCTGACATCACCAAATCCGCTGGCATCAAAACGAATGGCCGGGGCCTTGGGATTGCGGCACTTGATGTAAACCAAACTGGCAAGGTACGTATCGCCATCGCAAACGATGAAAGCCCGGGCGACCTCCTCGCGGTTGAAAGCACCAAGCCGTTGAAGATTTCTAATGTCGGTGCGCGCTCAGGGACGGCATACGACATGGATGGCAAGGTTCACGGTGGTATGGGTGTGGACTGGGGCGACTACGACAACGATGGCCAGTTTGACCTCGCGGTGGCGACATTCGAGACGGAGCCGATGTCGCTTTACCACAGCGATGGCCCGGACTTGTTCTCGGATGTCAGCGTGCCATCCAATACCGCATTCCCCACGCGCTCACTGGTGACATTCGGCTTACGAATGGTCGATATCGACAACGATGGGCTCTTAGACATCATTACGACAAATGGCCACGTGATGGACAATGTCCAAGACATCAAGCCGAAGAGTGTGTTCAAACAGCCGAGTCAGCTGCTTAGAAACATCGATGGCAAGCGCTTCGAAGATGCCGCAGCGCAAGTGGGTTCACAGTTTACGACACCAATCGTAGGCCGCGGGTTAGCGATCGGCGACATTAACAACGATGGCCGCCCGGATGTCGTGACCATTGACAGCTTTGGTGGCGTGCACATTTATGCGAATGAGAACGCAGCAAGCGGTGCGTGGATTGGGCTGAAGCTGATCGGGACGAAGTCCACCCGGGATGGTAGCGGCGCTATCGTGACGGTCAAAGCAGGTGGAAAGACATTTGTGCGTCATGCGCACACGGATGGCTCGTATATGTCCGCGAGCGATGGCCGTGTGATTGTGGGGCTGGGGATGGTATCCGGTCCTGTGGATGTGAGTATCCGCTGGCCAAGTGGGCGCACGCAGCAGTTGAAAGCGCAAACGCCCGGCAGCTATGGTTTGATACCAGTGGGTTGTTGGGGGCATTTACTTGAACACACTTTCAATGTTTATAATGAATAAACTAGCTGACCAGCTTATGTTGCCCCTTCTTATCCAGTTTTGTAACCATACCTGCGGCCTTAACTTTGTCTCGAATGGCAATAAGGGACTTGGCTTGTGAATCGTTAGGAACATTGTTGCCTATAACGCGATTGACATATGAATATTCTGCGCTTGACAGTGTAGTTGACTTCTCGTGCCATTCACGAACACATGACCAGTAGCCCGTCGCATGAAGGTCCATCACCTCAACTAGGGCATTTACTACTTTGTTTTCAATTGCTTCTGAACGCTCCGACTTTCGATCAGGTTGAACTTCAGAAATGTCGACTAACCACTTGGCCTCCAACGGAACATCCAAGTCAGCCATCTCGGCCCTCTCCAAAAGTGTCCGCCAACATTCGATTGACTTGGTCCATTCAGACACGAGATTGTTTTTCGATGTACTAACAAGTGTGTCATGTACCCAGTTCGCAATGG
>JAURHZ010000162.1 GCA_030833025.1 Armatimonadota bacterium | reverse complement strand
TGTGGCTCGTTTTCGCTAGGGTGGATGTCGATTGCATAATGGGCACAACCGATACTGTCGCTAAACTCGGTACCCCAGCGCTTGTCGGGCGAATTTGCGTCCATATCCGTTGCCGTTAGTGATTGCTGCGCGACAATACGGCGGCTCTCGCGTATGTAGGGATGCAAGGCGACACCAAGGTCATCCACCAAAGGCTCATTCGTATTCGTATACGGCTGCATTTCCGGATAGCCTTTGCCCGCTCCGCCATCCCGTGGACATTCGGTTTGTAACCAGTACAGAAAGCCAACCGCAAAGTCACGCCCTCGGTTTAAGATACGGACTTGCTCATCGAGAGATTTGTCGATGTAACTTTCGAGGTGAAAATCATTTCCCCGCCAGTTGATTAGTGCGATGTCGCCTTGTGGGCTCTTCCCACCAGTGAATGCATTTGCTGCTTCGAGGCGCCGATATGTCCAAAAGGGCTGGTACGTTCGTGTACCGGCGATCGATGTGTACGATATGGCATCTAGGACGCCATACGGCACTGAATACGCCACAATCCCATTCCCACGGTAAACGTAGTCAAGTGTGTACTCACCTTGTCGTTTGAAGACATCGTATTCAGCTGGTGGTGCGACCGGCGGCTTTTGCTTAGAAGGGTCGTTTTCCCAGCGTAGAAGAAAGCCGTACGTAAACGACTGCACCCAATCTGGATGCTGTTTTGCTGGGGCGAGAGTCTCTCCAAATTCCGATGCCGCCTCTTGCCCGATGCGTGTTGGGCAGCCAGCTAGGTATGCCGCTGCGCCATCCTCTGTCGCATCGACAACCATCTTAGGGGCTATTCTCTGGATACGACCATCTTCCAAATTCACGATCTCAACGTAGTTGATGTCGCCATTGCCGGAGTAGCGGACGATGCGCCTTAGCTGATGCCTAAGGTAGACCTTTTTTAAACGGCCATTGTCAATATGTGGCGCTAGTCGGTTTTGAATCGCCTGACTCCAGACACTCGGCAATCCCGAAACCGGAGAGACCCAGCACTGACCAATATTGTTTGCTGCCTGCTTGCGTACGCCAGTTTTTGCAGAGTATATGGCACGGACATCCTCACGCAGGGCTCTATATCTATCCGTCGATGCACCATTTGCGACACCAACGTATCTGTTTTCATCCGGGACGGGGACTAGTTGCGCTGTCAGCTGCCCACCAAGCACTGATGTCGGCTCAACGACGATGACGCTTGCTCCATCGGTTGCTGCAGCTTCAGCTGCCGCGACGCCTCCGACGCCGCCGCCAAGGACTAGTACATCGCAGGTATCAAAATCGGCGTTTGGAACCGCTTGCGCTACATGTACGATTCTGCGCAGCTCGATGTCTAGAACACGGGACAGCTCATAGGGTGCGGGTGGTGGGGCAATATCCATATCTGAATCCATATACATACAGGCTAAGTCCAGTACTGATGACAAGGCGGATTTACATTTCTATACAGGCAAGCTGCGGGAATCAAACCCTACACATCAGTGTATTACAGTTACCAGTCATCGGGAGAGCGAAAATCCCAGTGATGTATAGGGAACCTTCGCGCTTGTCGAGCGTTAGAGAGAAAGATGAAGCCGTCAATGCCAACCAAACCACCAACAATGCGCCTCAAACGGCGGGTTATGTTTTCGGCTGGCCATGCATATTGGATGGCTGGGCTTACAGATGACCAGAACAAATCCATGTTTGGGCGCTGGGCCAGTCCGTACGGTCATGGGCATAACTACACGGTTGAAGTGACGTTCGAAGGTGCGGTTGATCCGCTCACCGGGATGATTGTCAACATCGTAGATATCGACCGCTGCATAAAGCAAAACGTCCTTGCGCTTGTTGCGGACAAGCACCTGACCTATGAGGTGGCATGGTTTGCTGCGCGTCAGGCAACGCTTGAGAACATCACTGATTTTGTTTGGAACCAAGTCGAAACCCATTTCACCGATGCACGTGCGCAGCTGTGTGAAATCATCGTCTGGGAAAGCCCAACGCTCTACGCCACGCGTACAAATTCTGGAGGTAAACCAATGGTTTCGCTCACTCGCTGCATCGACTTCGCAGCGTCCCACCGGTTGCATGCTCCTGGTTTATCCGATGAGGAGAACGTTGCCATTTTTGGCAAGTGCAACCACAAGGGTGGCCACGGTCATAACTACGGAGTTGAGGTGACGGTCACGGGCGAGCCAGACCCGGTTACTGGGATGTTGGTTGACCTCGAGGCTTTGGATGCCGTCATCGAAGAACACATCATGCAAGTCTTTGATCACAAGTGCCTCAACGATGATGTTCCTGAATTTATTGGGAGTAACCCAACGAGTGAGAATCTGACGCTGGTGATTTGGAACCGCGTCAAGAATCACATCCCGGCTCCCGCCAGACTCGCACGCGTCATCGTACGCGAAACAGAACGTAACTATTTTGAATATGCCGGCTAAGTCAGGCATCTAGGCAAACTGCAGAAAGACAACCTATGGCACTGAACAAAACTAAAACCGATCCTGAGCTTGGTCGCCGCGTCCACGAACACTTGGTCTTGAACCGTGTTGAAACACCCACTGTGGCGAATGAGCTAACAGATGCGGAGAAAACCGATCGTATTGAGCATCACTTCCGCGGAATCATGGAAGCCCTTGGCCTTGATCTCGAGGATGACTCCCTTATGGACTCGCCTCGGAGAGTTGCAAAGATGTTTGTGAGTGAGATCTTTTGGGGGCTTGACTACGACAATTTCCCAAAGTGCACTGCTGTTGAAAACAAAATGCGCTACGACGAGATGGTCGTTGAGCGTAACATTTCTGTGATGTCCAGCTGTGAGCATCACTTTGTCGTCATCGATGGCAACGCAACGGTCGCGTACATCCCTGGGCAACATGTTCTGGGCTTGTCAAAGCTGAACCGTATTGTGGAGTACTTCGCAAAACGTCCGCAAATCCAGGAGCGTCTCACCGAGCAGATATACTTTGCGCTGCAGTATATTTTGGGTACGGATGACATCGCGGTGGTTGTAGATGCGATTCATTATTGTGTCCGGAGCCGTGGTGTTGAAGATCATGGTTCGAGCACGGTCACGAGTAAGCTCGGTGGCCGCTTCCGTACAGACCCGGCGCTACGCGCTGAGTTTATGAGTATTGTCAACAAGCACTGAGAGTGAGTTAATTTGATGCGTACAGCGATTGTGACCGGGGCGACCAAGGGTATAGGGCGGGCTATTGTTGATGCTCTGACGGCGGATGGTTGGCGGCTTGGTCTTATAGCACGCAATCGTGAAGACCTTGTACAGCTTGTTTCTGAGACAGACTGTGGTCACGTTGCATTCGTTGGCAGCGTTACCGATAGCGCTTTCATCGATGATGCAGTCAATAAGATGGTCGCTGAGTTTGGGCATCTTGATGCGATGATCGCAAATGCTGGAGTTGGGACATTCGCGCCCATTGAGCAGACATCCGATGCGGCATTTGCCGAAATGATGTCGACCAACGTCACCGGAATGTTCAACTGCGTGCGCGCAGCGGTGCGGGTGATGAAACCTCGTGGTGAGGGGATGATTGTCCCGATGCTGTCGATTGCGGCAAAGCAGTCATTTCCAATGAGCAGTGCTTATGTAGCCTCTAAGTGGGCTGCTTACGGCATGGTGCAGTGCGTTGCGAAGGAAGTCCGCAAGGATGGCATTCGCATTTCGAGTATCTTTCCAGGAAGCGTTGCAACCCCATTCTGGGATTCCATGGGCGGCGCACCATGGGACACGGCCGACATGCTTCAGGCTGATGATGTGGCTCTCGCGGTGCTTCAGGCGGTGAATACACCGGATAGCTGTGTCATCGATGAGTTAGTCTTAATGCCACCGAAGGGCATCCTCTAGGCTAGCCCGCCGGGCTAGCCATTAGGGGCGATCACGGCCTTGACGACTTTCCTCGATGCAACATCGTCGAGGGCCTGCTGCGTATCTGCCAAGTGGTAGGTCGCCGATACCGTTGTACGCCAGTTGAAACGGTCACAGAGGTCTCTGACTGCCTGTACGCCACGGTGAAAGTGGGAGTAATCGGAACCCCAGCAGCCCTGAACCTTGATATGTTTCTTGTTGATGTCCAGGTGGGGGTTCAGCCCAATCTCACCATTGTCTGTGTACTGCCCCACGACAACAACAGTACCTGCATCTCGGACGAGCTCTAACGCCAGCTTGACTGCCGCCGGGTTGCCGCTCGCCTCAATCACGATGTCCGGCCCGCGCATCCCTGTTTCGGCCCGTAGTGCTGCAAGCTCGGAAAGGTCGAACGCATGGCTTGCACCCATTTTGAGCGCGGCGCTTCTCCGTGTGGCTACCGGGTCAATGGCATAGACATGGTGGGCTCCACTCGCCGCAGCGAGCGCACAAGCACTGAGACCCACCGGGCCGGCACCGAGAATCGCAACGCTTGCACCAATCTTGATATCTGAGAGGTCGACAGCATGCAGCGCCGTCGGCAAGCCACATCCCGCTGCAATCCACATTTCCGGGTCTAGGCCCGCGGGCAGTGGAATCGCGATGGCATCCTTCCGCAAGTGGATGTGCGTTGACCAGCCGCCATAGAGGCCATCTTCAGCGCCAAGCGTAATCCCGTAGACCTTGCGGCTTGGGCAACGTGTGGATGCCTTGGCTACTCGGCAGTGCCAGCACTGGTTGCACGTGCCTACGACATCGAGGAATGTGCAAACGGTGCCCAGCGCTAGCGGGTTACCATTGATGTCAACGACATCGCCGTGCGATGCACTGATCGTTCCAACCGCTACGTGTCCGGGTACCAGTGGATAGGGAACGCCCGCGAGCTTACCATGCCACAGATGGACATCCGTGCCGCATACTTCGCTCGCAATCGTCTCAAGGATAGCTTCGCCGGGGTTTAGGCTTGGCAATGGGCGGTTTTGTAGGATGATAGGTGCATATGGAGCTGGGATGACGGCTGCGGTGGTCATGAGAATTTCCTGGTTGCTGAGGTGATCAGTCTAAATGGGGTAGTGAAAGCTGGTTGGGGATGCGCTGTGGTGTATCCGACGGCTCCCATGGTAAACGGTAAAGCCTTTGTCTCCATCATCAAAATGGTCATCTGGGAGCGCAGGGCTGTCCCAAACAAAGGAGTAGCGGTTCTGCCCGATGAGGATATCGCTGATGCAAATTGCATCGGGGAGAGCTGATGCATTGGGGTTCACGGTCATCCCGGTGGCATTGTGCGTGATGCCAAACAGCGAGGTGAGGATGTCAGCTGGTGTGTGGCTGGTGATGTGCTTTGGGATGCCGTAGGTGCCGGAGTCGAACAGGTTTTGGATGGTGCTAAAGGTGTGGTTTTGATGGTCAGTTACGGGGGCGGCCCAGCGCAGGTAGTGTCCAAATGCCCA
>JAURHZ010000161.1 GCA_030833025.1 Armatimonadota bacterium | reverse complement strand
CTCCTATGTGGAACCATCGCATGGAGGTTGTTTGGTACGGTTATCGTTGATGGCGAATCCATGATGCCAACACTTCGCAGTGGTGAATCATTGATGATAATGCGAAAGTACAAATGGTTTCCCGTGCTAAATGTAGGGGATATTGTTGTCCTCAAACCTGATGAAGCCCGTTCAGAAGGCAATGCAGTCATAAAGCGTATTGTATTTATTCAAAATGAGACTGGCACCGCACGTTGGCCAGACAAAATTGCCACCAAATTTGGCGTCTTTGCTTCGACAGATTTGTTTCCTTCGAGTAATCCGGAGTGTCGCCTAGACCGTCCGAATGGGATCTATGTGCTAGGCGATAACTTGGAGCAGAGTGAGGACAGTCGGGACTACGGTCCGGTGACTGCTTCTGATGTATATGGAAAGGTTTTGGGACGCTGAAATGGCATCACAGGTACGTATCGATGGTCTTACGCACATCGGACAAGGTAAGGTCCGGGATATCTACGCAATCGGTGATGACTTGCTCCTATTGGTGGCGAGCGACCGGATATCCGCATTTGATGTAGTAATGTCAGAGGCCATTCCAAATAAGGGCCAAGTTCTAACTCAGCTCGCGTCTTTTTGGTTTGAGAAGACATCGCATATCGTTCCTAACCACCTCGTGAGTGCAAATGACAATGAGGTTCAGCAGGCAGTTGAAGCAGCCGGGGGAACGTGGTCTGATTGGCTGAATGGGCGTGTGATGCTGTGTCAGCGTACAAAACCGTTAGCGGTGGAAGCGGTAGTTCGTGGGTATCTCTCTGGAAGCGGCTGGAAGCAGTATTGCAAAACTCCTGGCCAACTATGGGGACATGAACTGCCATTAGGGATGTCTGAGTCGCAGGTACTACCAGCACCGATCTATACTCCAAGCTCCAAAGCAACCGAAGGGCATGATGAGCCTCTTACCGTTGCTGAAGCATCATTGGTGTCCAGCGGGTTCGGCCCTAATGTAGAAGCCGCTGCAATACAACTCTATACTTATGCTTCGGAGCTGGTTGCTCCTCTTGGACTAATTCTTGCAGATACTAAGTTTGAGTTTGGAGTTCATCCTAATGGTCAGCTAATCTTGATTGATGAAGCATTGACGCCAGATTCATCGCGATATTGGCTTGCTGACCAATATCAGATCGGAATTTCTCCACCATCGTTTGATAAACAGTTTGTCAGAGACTATTTGGAATCATTGACTGGCTGGAACAAGCAATACCCGGCACCGATACTTCCATCCGATGTTATTGAGCAGACGCGTGCAAAGTATCTGGATGCCTATCAGCGAGTTACTGGCTTGGAACTGACGTATGCAACAAATGGCTAACGAGACCAAACGATATTCCATTTGGGATGTGTTGGGATTGTTACGGCAAGTCCCGGCATCGGTCTATTTCTTTCCACTGGTAGCGACTGCAGTTGTCTACGTGCTCTTGGGAGCTGCTGTTTGGTTATTCGTCACGCCTCTCTGGAAAGAATTAGCCGGTGAATGGGATGTAGTTGGAAAGTACGTTGCTATCTTGGCTTGGGTACTTTCCTTTCCAATCGTATTCAATCTGCTACTTAGTCTCGTTCTGGGAATTGCGTTTGATCCACTTGCAACAAAAATCGATACGTTGCTTCACCGTGATGACCATCGGGAAACTCTGCTCCATCAGCAATGGGTTGATTCCATCCTTAGGATGACGTGTCTTATATTGCTTCAGGCGGTTGCGTTTGTAACCGCTGCAATGATTCCAGTTGCTGGACTGATTGTAAGCGGTGTGGCATCGGTGTTTTCTGCTTTGGTAATGATTACCACTCCGGCAGTCGTGCACCGGGGAATTTCATTTCTAGTACACATAAAACTAATAAGATCAAACCTTGGCATTCGCGAGGTTCTTATTGGAATTGGTGCTGCGATTTTGCTAAATAATCCGTTGATGCAAGTTATTGCGTTGGTTCCTCTAATCGTTGTCGGACAGCTCCTAACACGAAGTTGGACCGTTGACTAGTTCTCAATCGTAAGACGGCGCTGTTCCACATGGCGACGGTTTGCATTACTTTCAGTACTCCGAAACGCGATTTGTCATGTGGTCTCGAGTAGGCACCACGGCAGGCCGCCAAGTATACTGGGACATCTAGTGGCTTACAACGAAACTTGGAATGCCGGTACGAAAAGGTCTTTATGAAGAAATCGTCTGTTGGGGTTGTGAGTTTGGGATGCCCGAAAAACCTGGTTGATACCGAGGAGATGCTGGGGGCCCTAGATGCGACAGGGCAGGTCGAATTCGTCGATAGTGAACTCGCATCCGACATCTTAGTGATCAACACCTGTGCATTCATCGAGTCGGCACGTGAAGAATCCGTAAATGCCATTCTTGATGCTGTCGCTCGTAAAGAGCGTGGTGAAGTTGGTAAGGTTATCGTAACGGGGTGTTTGGCTCAGCGCTACGGTAATGACTTAGCAATGGAAATTCCGGAAGTGGATGCCATTCTGGGCATTCAGAGCGGAAACCGTATTGTTGATGCGGTGTTTGGACCTCAGTCAATCAGGCAACAGACAAAGACGATGTTGCCGATGGCCACAAGCGTACCGGTACAGCTCGATCCGATTGAAGGTAAGTACCCGCTAATGCCTCCACGTACGGTACGTGGTGGAGATAAATGGTCAGCCTATGTCAAGGTTTCCGAGGGATGTGACCATCGGTGTACATTCTGTGCAATTCCTTCCTTCCGTGGAAAGCATCGATCTAAACCAATTGAGGAAATCATCGATGAAGTAAAGGTACTTGTCGATCGCGGTGTCGTTGAAGTGAATCTCATCGCACAGGATACGACTGCATACGGTATGGACTTGTACAAAGAGCTTGCTTTGCCACGCTTGTTAGAGCGTCTTGGTGAAATCCAAGGCTTGAAGTGGGTGCGGTTACTCTACTGCTATCCAACGATGGTAAATGATCGTCTCCTCAAGACAATGGCAAACACTGAGAATGTCGTGAAGTACATGGACATCCCACTGCAACATGGTGATGACCGGATGCTCGGCTTGATGAAACGTGGTGGCTCGGTTGGGCAATATGAACGATTGTTCGATCGGATGCGTACATTGATGCCTAACATTAGCATTCGAACGACGTTTCTTTTGGGATTCCCTGGCGAGGATGACATCGCTTTTCAAAATTTGATGCAGTTCGTCACAGCGATGAAATTTGACCGCTTAGGTGTGTTTACGTATTCGCCAGAAGATGGAACCCCGGGAGCTGAGATGAAACCCATCGTTCCGAAGCGAATCGCAAACACGCGCCGAAGGGAACTCCTTGCGTTACAACAAAGTATCAGCACTGATATCAACAAGAGGCTCGTTGATCGTGAGATTGACATCCTTGTTGAAAAGGTTGTAGGTGATGATTCCATTGGTAGATCATGGCGGGATGCGCCGGAGATTGATGGATCCGTTTGTGTGCGAAATTTCAAGGCTAATCCTGGGACGTTTGTATCCGGCTTGGTCACTGATGTAGGACCCTACGATGTGTTTGCTGAAATGAGGTCGTAAACGTGGCTGAATCTGTTACTAACGCATCGAAGGGGTCAGCCGCTAAGGAATCGATTCTTGATCGTGCTCAGGCATGGGTTGTTGACCAAGCTGCGCTAAGCATTACAAAGCTTGGGCGTTGTCCACTTGAGGATGTTGCGAATGCGATCAATATTCCGGTAGACGCATTACTAGCAGTGGTTCAAACATCTGACCGTCTGACGGTAGTAGATGGTGACCTTGACTTAACTGTGTGTAGCGATAACGTGGCAAGGTCGCTAGACCGCTGGTGTAACGATGTCATAAAAGCTGTTGGATGTTCAGTCAAACTCGATGATCTTGCGGAGCTTTTAACTGTTCACATCGGGAAGTCGGCTGATGCAATTGCATCGTCAATAAGAGCCTCCGCTGCCAGCACTCGTAGTGGGATGTTGTTGGTTAACGACCAGATTCTACTTAGCGAATGGTTACCCATGCTTGCCCATGATGAGCAAGAAGACATTTTGCTCGAGAACGGCGTAAAGGCGGACTTGTTGGCCGCGCTGTTGGCGAAAGCTGGGACAGGTTCGTTTTCAAATATTCAGGACTTTACCGTTCGCTTGCTCACGGCGATTCAAAACAAACCGATTCGGCACAAGACACTGGCTGTTGCATATTGGGCGCTCAATAAGGGACATGAGACAGCTTCTGACCTTGCAAATATGATGCGTGATGACCGTTTGCTTTGGCATAGTGGAGCAAAGGGTGGGCGATGGGTTTTGTCAACGACTGAAGCCGAATATCGGTCATTGGTTTCTGGTCTGATTCCGCATCCAGAACTAACAACATCCGCGCGTGGGTCACTTACCGACGATGCGACTTCGTCTAGTCCAGCAGTCGAGCCGATTCTTGATGTCGTAATCGATTCCTCCGTCATCGAGAAGATCAAATCTGACCTAATCACTAGCCAGAAATATATCCAGATATCGTCCTATGGAATTCTGGACTCCCAGACTGCTGACTATGTAGCCATCGTCGAAGCGCTCGACGGCGTCACATCCGTTGGTTTTGGTCGATATGCTCTGTCCGATTCTTTACCGGAGCTCGACACCACTGCGATTACGACAGCATTTGCTTTTCCTCGTGTAGAGTTTATTTCTGAAGATGGCGAGCAAGTCGAGGATTTGGTGTCGCCTGAGTCTTATGTGGGAACGTTGAAGGCTGATGTCGCAAATCCGGATAATCAGGACATCCTTGATGATTGTTCGATCTATACAGGAGCTGTGACGACTCAGACGTATACCTTTCCTTTGTACAAACAGCACATTGAAAGTGGACTATTACCAATGTGTAGGCTCCATCCTGACATTGTTCCGTGGGATGTCGAATATGCTCCGCTTACGGTTCATATTGAAGGTGATTCCTACCAGTGTTCTGCCATAAATCGCAACGGAGTTCGCTGTATTGTCGGGTTGCAACCAGCATTCAGTACGTATGAACGCTGCGATTATGTAGCAACGATCACGAAACTGTCAGCAATAGGTGAGTTTGATTTGAAGCTGGAACCATTGCTTGATGGTGAGTATGCTCTGACTCCCGAGCGTTGTGTAGAGCTAGATGTTTACAAAGAGTCAGAATCAGATAATCCGACGGTTGTGATTTTGACTCAGATTCTCGATGATCATCCGAAGGGTGTTTCGTTTGAGCGAGCGCTTCGCGAGCTGGGCTATATTCGCCGTACCAGCGTTCATAAATTAGCGAGCATCTTGAGTACAAACGATTGCTTCGCACAAAAGCCTGGAACAGGTGTCTGGCGCTACAATCCCAAGCGTGCGGATGCAGGCAATGATATTGCACGTCGCACTTATCTGAAATCTGGTTTCTAAAAGATGG
>JAURHZ010000160.1 GCA_030833025.1 Armatimonadota bacterium | reverse complement strand
GATTTTCTTCACGGACGCGCTCAGCCACATAGTGGGTAAACCACTTTGCGGTGCTGCCAGTACCGAGGCCAATCAGCATGCCATCGTGGATACGCTTGGCCGCCGTCTTGCCGACGAGTTCCTTTGGAGTCAAGGTCATTTGAACGCTCTCGTGAAAAAGAAAGGCCCCGGGTAACCCCGGGGCCGTAGCAACGCATCTCCGGAGGGTTAAGCCTTGAGGGATGCGCGGACAGATTCCAGCTGACCAGCCGAGCCAAGGAGCTCGTTGCGGCTGGCGATGAACTTTGCATACTCAGCCATAAAGATCTTGCCTGGGCCACGGAGATCGAAGTCGCCTGGCTTGTCACGGAAGAACTCACGGTGTACACGGGTCCATACGAGGCGGCCATCGGTGTCGATGTTAACCTTGCAGACGCCGAGCTTTGCCGCTGGGAGGTACTGTGCAGTGTCTACACCCTTGGCACCCTTGAGGACGCCACCGGCTGCATTGATGCGCTCGACTTCATCCTGTGGAACCGAGGAGGAACCGTGCATCACGAGTGGGAAGCCAGGAAGGTTGTTCTGGATGGCTTCGACAACGTTGAAGTGGATGCCCTGTCCGCCGGAGAACTTGTAGGCGCCGTGGCTGGTTCCGATTGCACATGCAAGGGAGTCGCAGCCAGTGCGCTCGACGAATTCCTTAGCTTGCTCAGGATCTGTCAGACATGCATGGGATTCATCAACATTGATGTCTTCCTCGACGCCGCCGAGCATTCCGAGCTCAGCTTCGACGGAGATGCCGACAGCATGAGCACGATCAACAACACGCTTTGTGATGGCAATGTTCTCTTCGAAGTCTTCGTGGGATGCATCGATCATGACAGAGCTGTAGAAGCCCGAGTCAATACAGTCGTAGCAGGTCTTTTCATCACCATGGTCGAGGTGAACAGCAAAGATAGCTTCTGGGTAGAGGGAATCAGCCGTGCGGATCATCGCCTCGAGGAATGCCTTGTCGGAATATCCGCGTGCACCCTTGCTGAGCTGGATGATGAATGGAGCCTGGGAATCGATCGATCCTTGGAACATACCGATGATCTGTTCCAAGTTGTTGATGTTGTATGCTCCGATGGCATACTTGCCGTACGCGTGCGCGAACAGCTGCTTCGTGGCGACTATCATAACTTACCTCGCAAACAATTCGTATCGGGACGATTTAGCGACGCCACGCTGCGTCATGGCTCCCCGACAAAACCTTAGTAGTTTAGAACCCGGTACACCCGATGTCAACACTTTGGTCCGCCTAACATTGCAATCTGTCGGAACTGCGCGGTAGTATAGGCATCGCTCTGCGGTCGGGATCGGAGAGCACGAAAGGATACAGATATGCGAGAAGGCATTCACCCAGGTTATGAAGTTGTAGACGTGAACTGTGCATGTGGAGTCACATTCCAGACCCGCAGCACAAAGAGCAACGGCAAGGTTTCCGTTGAAATTTGTTCACAGTGCCACCCATTCTTTACTGGAAAGCAGAAGATTGTTGACACCGAAGGCCGTGTTGACCGCTTCAAGCAGCGCTTCGGCACATTCCAGCGCACGAAGTAATCGTGTCTACTTCTGGTCCTACCAAGGACCCGTCAGCGGGCGCGTCAGTTTCCGCAACCATGTACGGGGGCCAGGCAGTCATCGAAGGTGTGATGATGCGTGGCCCTCGCGACTTTGCAGTGGCAGCCCGCCGCGCGGATGGCACCGTCGCCATCACGTGTGAGGAAGTCCCAAAGTCCCTCCGCCCTGCTTGGCAGAAGCTTCCATTTTTTCGTGGCTCCTATGCGCTCGTCGACTCGATGGCCCTTGGGACAAAAGCCCTGTTTTGGGCAGCGAAAGTAGCCGAAGCAGGAACCACCGACCGTAAAGAGACACCAGCATCCCCATCTTCATCGAAAGCAACCGACATCGCAATCGGCGGCGCGATGGTTACCGGTCTCCTCATGGCCATAGGCCTTTTCAAAGTCCTCCCACAGCTGCTCATCGAGCCAGTACGCAATGCGACCCACTGGGCACCGTGGCAGCTTGGCCTCGTGGATGTCGTCGTCCGGCTCTGTATCTTCACTGGATACATCAGCCTCGTAGCACGTATGAACCACGTCAACCGCGTCTTCATGTACCACGGTGCTGAGCACAAGGCGATTAATGCGCTTGAGCACGGCAAGGACCTGACGGTTGAGAATGTGCAAGCAGAGTCACGTCTCCACCCACGGTGCGGAACCAGCTTTGTCGTCCTCGTGATCGTGCTATCCGTGCTTGCCGTCTCTCCTTTTTATGGCCTACCCATTTGGTACCGGATTCCGATTCAGCTCCTTATGCTGATGCCAGTAGCCGGCGTCGGTTTTGAGCTCCTCCGCCTTGCTGGTAAGTTCCGTGATAATCCGGTTGCGGCGGCTGTTTCGCGGCCTGGGATGTGGACACAGCTTCTGACGACGCGCGAACCGGATGACAGCATGGTCGAAGTTGCCATCGCTAGCTTGAAAGCGGTGATGGATGCCGAGGCAAACCGCCAAACCTCCGCCGCTACGCAGGAGACGATTGTAGTCAACTGACATTACTCGTATCCGTGGTCGCATTTCCCGCAGTGCTAAAGGATACAATGTCGGGTTATGCACGAGAAATTGCTGGAAGTCAGCCGACGCTACGATGAACTTGCATCCATGATGATGGACCCTGCGGTCGCCATGGATCCGAACAAATTCCGGGATGTTGCCAAGGAGCACACCAGCCTCACCCCCCTTGTGGAAACGTTCCGCGAGTACCAACGCGTTAAGCAAGGCATCAAGGATGCGGAAGACCTCCTCTCCGATGCCGACATGCGCGACATGGCCCAGGATGAGCTTGAAGACCTCAAGCCACGCGTTCCAGTGCTGGAAGAAAAGCTAAAACTCCTGCTGCTCCCCAAGGATCCTGCGGATGACAAAGACATCATCATGGAATTCCGACCTGGAGCCGGCGGTGATGAAGCTGAACTCTTCTGCGCACAGCTTGTTCGCATGTACCTCCGCTACGCAGAGCGCCAAGGGTGGCGTGCGGAAGTTATTTCTAGCCAAGACACGGGCATCGGCGGGATGCGCGAAGCGCAGCTCTCCATCAAGGCAACCGGCGCATACTCCCAAATGAAGTTTGAGGGTGGCGTGCACCGCGTCCAGCGCGTTCCCGTAACGGAATCTGGTGGCCGTATTCACACATCCACCGCAACGGTTGCGGTCATGCCTGAAGTCGAAGATGTCGAAGTTGATATCCCGGCAAAGGACCTTAAGTTCGATACCTACCTCTCGGCAGGTGCTGGCGGCCAGAACGTCCAGAAGAACGAAACGGCTGTCCGTATTACCCACCTCCCCACGGGCATGGTCGTTGCGTGTCAGAACCAACGCTCGCAGCTACAGAACCGTGAGCAGGCGATGCGTGTTCTCCGTGCACGTCTCTACGAGATGGAGCTGGAGAAGCAAATGGCCGGTATTACGGAGCGCCGCCGTCTTCAGGTTGGTTCAGGAGACCGCTCGGACAAAATCCGCACGTACAACTTCCCCCAGGACCGCCTTACAGATCACCGCATCGGGTACACGCAGTTCGGCCTCGGTCACGTCATGGACGGCGATATCCAAAACCTCATCGATGCGCTTGTCACGACGGATCAGGCTGACCGCCTCGGGGATGGCGACGGGCTCTAAGCTCGGACATCACCTGCCACACGATCGAAAAGCCTCCGGACCACACAACGGGGGCTTTTTCTATACGTTAGTCGCCTTCGGTCCCATCCCAACCTTGTCACGAAACCGCTGCGTCAAGCCGGCAACAGCAAGCCCTAAGATAGCTCCAGCCAGCACCTGCGAACCGTAGTGGGCATTAGATTCCCAGCGCGAGTAACCAATAAGGGCTGCCAGTCCGTAAAACGCGAATCCAAACTTCGGGTATTTGTCCGTCAACATCCAGGCAAGCATCGTCACCGCACAGGTGTGACCACTTGGAAAACCATCCATACGCTTACCATCCGGGCGGATTCCAAGCTCGAGGAGCCAGCCAAAAGCCGATGTGATGACCGTGCTTACCGCGGCCCACTTGGCAAGCAGCGTTGTCCCAACCTTGAAAAACAGCACAATTCCCGCGAGCAGCCCCGTCACACGCAGACACTCAAGCAAGCCTTCGCGTCTGTGCCCCTTCGGCCGATTCATCCAGAGCTCCATAATTCCAAGCGTGAGAAAGGTGTCATGCACTGGGTGTCCGATAGTCCCGGCGAGCTTTGCGATAGCCGGGTTACCAGTCTGGGGCAAAAAAATGGACAGGACGGACACCACGATCATAAAGATGGCATATGGCAAGTGGCGCTTAGCAAAAGGCATACGTTGATTCTACGCTAACCCTATGCTAAGGCCGGTGTAGATCTCGCTAAAGTAGCCAAAGGCACGACTCATCTGCGGGATTTTGCAATGGTTACGATGTTTTTGAAACGAACACTGGTCATGTCACCGTATAAAGATGCATGACATTTCAAGAACGGCTAAACCGCTTCAAGCGCGAGCGAGAGGCCATCCGTAACCGCATCGGCAAACTGACGCCCGCACATGCAACGCACAAACCCGATGCCAATACGTGGTCGCCTGCTCAGGTCATTGGCCACATCGCAATCGCTGAGCAGTTTTATGTAAACGCCATTGTTGAGGCTGCGGAGCTGGGTATCGAAGGCATCCCAAGCAAGTCCCTGATGATTCCGATTGGATGCCTGATTATGGAGCTGGGTATCCCAATTCCGAATCCACCAGAAATGGAGCCCCCCGCAGAAATCGACCTCCAAGAAGCGCTGCAAGGCTTTGACTCCGCCGGCGCCGCGTTCATCAAGTGGATGGAATCGGCGGAGGACCCAGAGCATGCCGCAATGGCAAAAACGGGGATGCTTGGTATGGTCACAGCTCACCAGATGCTAAAAATGATGGACGCCCACCTCACGTATCACAAGCGTAAGCTTGAGCGGTCACGTGCTATATAAAAGCATTGCGGCCGAGGCTAGGCCTCACCTTTGACCACTGACCTACGCCACTCACGCAGGCCACCTACGGCTATCACAGCAAAGATTGCATATAGGATTACCGTCAGCCAGGCACCTTTAGTCGCATAGAGGGCGGTGTAAACGACATCGACAACCACCCAGAGGTGCCAAGATTCTATACGGCGCTTCATCATCAAAATCTGCGCGGCCACACTGATGCCGGCGCAGCCGGCATCCCAGTAAGGCACGTGCGCATCCGTGAAGCGATCAAAAACAAAGCCAATCCCAACACTCGAAATGACCGTTAGGACCAAGTACGCCCAGCGTTCACTGGTGGGTGTCCAGGTCACGGGCAGCTCAGCTTCCGAATCGCCTGCCTTGTCCTTCTGCCACGCAAGCCATCC
>JAURHZ010000015.1 GCA_030833025.1 Armatimonadota bacterium | reverse complement strand
ATTTACACAGCGGATGAATGTTTCCTGACGGGCACCGCGGCAGAAGTCATCCCTGCCGTCGTGCTTGATGAACGCAGTATCGGAAACGGTAAACCAGGTCCTGTAACCAATCGTGTAATCGATGCATTCCGGGCACACGTAAAAGTCTCCGGTTTTGTGATCGGGTAAGCGTGGCTACCGAAGACTTTACAAATGCAGTCCTCGTGATTCATGGCGGAGCAGGAATCATCACCCGCTCACAGCTTGGTGACCGTGCGCCTGAATTTCATGATGTTCTCCTCAATGCACTCTCGGATGGCTACAAAGCATGGCAAGCAGGCCTTAGCTCGATTGAAATCGTAGTATCCGCTGTTACAGTCCTTGAGAACTCTCCGTTATTCAACGCGGGTAGGGGAAGTGTGCTGACGCACACGGGCGGTGTAGAGATGGACGCTGCCCTTATGCGAGGAAGCGACTTAGGTGCTGGTGCGGTCACACAGCTGACCGCAGCGCGCAATCCGATTCATGTTGCCCGCCATGTGATGGATAACAGTCCTTTCGTCATGCTGGCTGGGAGTGGAGCTGATCAGTATGTCGAAGAAAATGACTTACCAACGGAGCCCCAGTCGTACTTTATTACCGACGCCCGACAAGCGCAGCTAGACCAGCAAAGGACATCGGGAACGATTTCTTTGTCTGAAGACAACAAGTTTGGTACGGTCGGTGCTGTTGCTGTCGATGTACGCGGAGATGTTGCAGCAGCAACAAGTACGGGCGGCATGACAAACAAACATTACGGCCGCGTCGGCGATTCACCAATCATCGGAGCGGGTACATTTGCCGACAATCATTCGTGTGCAGTAAGCGCCACTGGGCACGGAGAATACTTTATTCGCACGACATGTGCAGCATCAATTGCCTCGCGGATCCGATGGGGAAATCAGTCGTTACGAGATGCATCAGACAGTGTGATTTGTGATGAGCTCAAGGTACTTGGAGGCAGTGGCGGCATCATTGCACTAACGCCCGATGGAACAGCAGTTACTACCATAAACTGTTCTGGAATGTATCGCGGTGTTGTAACGGAGTCCGGGGATGTCTATACAGCTATATTTGAGCCAGGCTCAGGCACATGGACCAGATTTGCATGCTAAGAGGCTTTACGTTGATTGAGCTTTTGGTTGTGATTGCAATTATTGCAATCCTTGCAGCCATCCTCTTTCCAGTTTTTGCCACCGCGCGCGAGAGTGCCCGTTCCACCGCATGTTTGTCAAACATGCGGCAGGTTGGTCTTGCCGTCGGTATGTACATCAGTGATTATGATGAGTGCTTCCCCGATCGACGTGACCTGAAAGTACAACCAGCGCAGCGCTCTTGGGCACCATCATGGCCGCCGTCCGACCCTCGTTGTGGCTGGGCAGCAATCGTTCTAAATCCATACATCAAATCGACGGCACTCTTTACGTGTCCATCGGGTATCGGGAAATTCGCTAATCGTCAACAAGTCCTTGAGGCAACGCCATTTGGTGTTACGACATATTGGATGTGGCGCTTTGACCGCCCAGATCAACCTGTCCCGCTGGACAATCTCTGGGGGAAGTCAACGGTTTCCGCGCTCTCCGACTTGGTTGCGAGTGGGTATCCGGATTCAGACGCTGCGATAGAGCTATTAGTGGACCCGTATTTCCCGAAGACAATTCCATCGGTAAAAAGTGATATGCGTGGACTTACTGCGCATCGAGGTGGACGAAACCGTCTCTTCCTCGATTTTCACGCAAAGTGGATGCGAGACAGCAGGACCGATTAGCCATGAGTATGCGTATCAAGCTGGCATCGGTTCGCGTGTATGACCGACTAAAGGACCGCCCGGGAGCATCATCACGAGAATCCGGAGCACGCGACCGTGAGCTCCTGAAGGACATTGAGCAGCGCCTCCGTGAGCTAATATCCGATGGTCGCCTGAATGCAAACTGGGATCAAAACGGACAAGTGTATGTGTTCATGTCCGACATAGATGCGCTGCTTCGGGCAGGTCTTCTAGATGAACTCATGTACCGATTGTAAACCTGCTCAACCATCAGCAGGATGTCACGCCAAATGCGCTTAGTTTGCTGCTGACAACAACGGGTTTTAAAGTAACGAAAAAATCGTGTTTTCTTGGCTGTAGTGCCTCAGCCTGTTCTCGCTTTAAGCGGTAGGAGTTGAACCGCAATCGATACAACCTCTGAAAGGACTAACGCGACACAAGCTGTAGGCAAGGCCGGGAAGTTGGTACCGCGAGCAAACCACAGGCAGCCTATCAGGGTGACGATTCCAACCACCATGCCCGCAGACACGAGCACACTTTGTTTCTTATAGGCAAGTATCCCACGGTGAGCAGAAAGCAATGATGTACTCAGTGGAAGCCCAAGACACCATGGAAGTGCCTGTTCAAGTGCTAATCGGATTTCGCGATTTCGTGCATCCAGATTCAGAATTCTCTCAATCCCATGCATCAACGGTGGCACGAGACAGATAAGTACTACGATAGCAGATGTAAGTAATCCCACGAAAAGTGAAAACATCCAAATGCCGCGCTCGGTTGAGCGTTTCTGCTTCAATCTTCCAACCGCTAGTTCTTGAACACTGATTCCCCAACCTCTGAGCTCGAGGACTATGCCAAACAAAACCGGCCAGACGGCAAGGCTTACAAAACTGTTGGGGCGGCCAGCGAGGTATTGGCTGACCACGGGCTGCACGATGAGTCCGAGCAATGATGTCGCGGCAAGGGGCGTGTGAAACCGAATCAACTTTTGCATCAGGAGTTTCGACTCTGTGCCACAGCGCAAATCGGTAACCGCTGTCACAGCTGCTCTTGAAACAAATGTCACATAAACGCTTTCGACTAGGACACCGACCATGATGGCCGTTGCGGCAATGGCGGCGCCCCCCATAGCGTATGTGCGGGCAAGGGTTACTGTTGTGATGAAGATCGCCGTCAAGCGAAGTAATGTGCCGTGAACTAGTCGCTGTGATTGTCCTTGATGGATGAGGATTCCTTGTAGAAACCGTCTCCAGCCAATGGCAGCTGACCAAAACAACATGATCCGTAGTGGAACACGTGATGCCTCAACGGTTTCCCTCGGAAACCCCAGCCATTGATGAGCAACGATATCGAGGAGGGGAGTCCAGCCGGCAAGGAATGTAAGCGCGGTGCAGTACCAGCATAAGATGATGGTCAGCTTACGGGTTACGGCATACGTCTCTTTCGAGTGTACAAATGCCAGGCTCGATGCCAACAACATAATCACTGGACTCTCGATGCAGAGCGAAAGCTGCATCGTAAGTCCCCATGCTCGCAGCTGGCGACCGGAGTCAGGTAGTCCTGCGATGGTGGATGAAAACAACGGGGCTTCCAACACCATCAGCTGAAAGGCAAGAGCTAGCGGTAGGTATGCAAGAAAAATCCGCCGAAATGCTGTTAGCAATGCGGCGGATGAACGACTCCTAGTCGTTACTGCGGTCAGCCTGAAACCTTAACGAGCGCTGGACGTAAGACCCGACCGCCAATTGTGTAACCGGGCTGTAGCACTTCGACCACCGTGTCGGCTGGAGCATCTGTATCTTCAACACGCATTACGGCATTGTGAAGGTTTGGGTCAAACGCTGCGCCATCGGCAACGATTTGCTCTACTCCATACTTTTCAAGTACGGTTGCGAGCTCGCGGTGTATTCCAGAAATGCCATCACGCAGCTTATCAATATCGGTCGAAGCATTCATTGAGTCGACAGCACGGCCAAAGTTATCCACGATGGGGAGGAGACTCTCCATCACCCCCGTCAACAAAAATCCCTTCAGGCTCTCACGTTCTTCATCTGTTCGTCGGCGATAATTTTGGAACTCTGCTAGCGCACGCAAACGGGCATCATTCGCGGCCGCGAGCTGCTGTTCAAGATCAGAGACGGTGGCATCAGGGGAAGGGGATTCGGACTGGATGGTTGTGTCGTCAGCGTTAGCTGCTTCATCGGGCGTGGACATTGTGTGATACCTCTCAAATGGGATATTTATAGACGTCTTCAGAATACCCTGAACATCAGGAAAAGGTCAGGCGTTGTAGTACCTTACCGACAGTCTTGGCAACGTGCTTAACCGATGCAATCACCTCCGGGTAGCGCATTCGTGTCGGGCCGATAACACCAATGGTCCCTTGCTGGCTCTCACCTACAGAGTAGGTCGCGGTTACCATCGAGTAACCGCCAAGGTCATTGGACCCAAGCTCTGCACCGATTCGCACACTTGACTCCATCACAGTAGGTCCGGCTAGGAGTTCCAGAAGCGCAGCGCGCTCTTGCATCAACGTTAGAAAATGCCCAAAACGCTCTACATCCCTAAATTCAGGGTGCTGTAGTGCTGCCTCTGAGCGATGAACAACCAAAGGACTTAGTGCGCACAAGTCGCGGGCTGCCGTACGAACATCATTTGAAATGATGCTCCAGACGGATGAAAGCGCAATGAGTTCTCTCGGAATGTTAGGTAGGCCATTGTCCCGGAGCGTGGCGAGTGCAATACCAGCGGCGGATTCGTTCAGGGCATCTGCCAGCATCCATGACTCTTGAGCTGTAAGGGAAAATCCAGTCAGGATGCGGTTTTCCGAACGTCCATTAGAGTAAAGGATGACAAGAAGGTTTTGTGTCGCAGTAACGGGTGAAAGAAAGATGCGATGAATACTTACAACTCCAGTTGCCGGAGGCGTAGCCATCGATGGAAGTCCAGTGATGTCCGCTAATGCTTGACAGGATGCATCGAGAACAGCTTCCACATGATGGTCATTCCCGCGAATCCTGTTGTCAATGCAGTCAATGGCAGTTATGGGAACAGCGACATCCCGCATGAGTTGGTTGACATAGTAGCGGTAGCCGATGTTGGATGGCACTCGACCGGAGCTGGTGTGAGGCTGAACAAGAAGACCACGGTCTGCGAGCAGAGCCATTTCGGACCTGAGGGTGGCAGAGCGAATGCCAAGGGGATGTCGCTCCAGTAGCGCTGCCGATCCTACCGGCTCGGCAGTTTCAACATAATCGTGAACGACGGCCTCGAGAATCCGCTGCTGGCGGTCATCTAAGGATACGGGCGGAATTGACTGAGACATGGCCTACCAAACATAATAACGATATCCGTGGAGTGCGTCAATCCATACAATTGACATCGGTAACCACCAGCGAGTAGAATAGTCACACTGCAAGGGTGGCGACACGTCTTGCTTCGCGAAAAGGAAGGTAACTACAGCCCATGCCTCGTATCCTCGTCACGGATGACGAACCGAATATTGTCCGTCTGATCCAAGTCAACTTGGAGC
Source organism: Armatimonadota bacterium (assembly GCA_030833025.1). Classification (GTDB taxonomy): domain Bacteria; phylum Armatimonadota; class Armatimonadia; order Armatimonadales; family Armatimonadaceae; genus CAIRTT01. The sequence goes on along the minus strand of JAURHZ010000015.1, from coordinate 11,988 downwards.
GACAAGGTTTCCAGGTGGAGACTGCGAACAACGGAGCGCAAGCGCTCGAGAAGATTCGCGCAAACAGGCCAGACTTGTTGGTATCCGACGTGATGATGCCTGAGATGGATGGTTTCGAGTTACTTTCCAACATCCGTCGTGACCCAGTCCTCGAGAACCTGCCGGTTATCATGTTGACTGCTAAGGCTCAAGACCGTGATGTCCTCGAAGGCTACACACGCGGTGCAGACATGTACCTCACCAAGCCATTCAACCCGATTGAGCTAGTTACGTTTGCAAAGCGTCTTCTCCAATCTGGCGCAGATGATGGACGTACTGTCATCTGAGCCGCGTTACGCGATTTAGTTTGTTACGCCCTGCGCTTCGCGCAGGGCGTTTTTATTACAAGGCAGCATGGTTGCGACCGCTTCGCTTCGGCCATCTGTCATCCATTCAAGCATTCCGCACTGGTCCGTTCGGTAGACATCCGCCCCAACACGTTCTAACCGTTTGATCACATCACCAGAAGGGTGCCCATAGCGGTTCCGTTTACCGCAAGACACAAATGCAATTCCCGGACGTGTTCGGCGGACAAAATCACTCATACTCGATGAGTCTGATCCATGATGAGCTACTTTCAATAGAGATACATTCCGGATCTCGAGTCCGAAGGTCGCGAGGAGCTTGCGTTCGCCAGCTTCTTCGACATCGCCTGTGAGTAATATAGACTTCGTCCCATACCTGATGAGCATAATGACACTGTTCTCATTTTCAGGACTTCGTGTTCCGAGTATTGGCTCGGCCGGTGGACTAAGCACACTTACACCGACATCTCCGACACGGGTCACATCTCCCGCCTTGACTACATTCATACGCGTACCCCTTTGCGTGAATTCCTTTCTGACCTTCTTCTCTGTACGGCTCCCTTCAAAACCATTCCAATAAACCTGCGACACCGGTACATGCCGAGCTACGGCGAGCATCCCCTGAACATGGTCTTCATCAGGATGTGTCATTACGACAACATCTAGGGATTGAATAGCCTTTGCACGAAGTACCGACAGTACGTTCCGATGCCCAGGATCTACGCCGCTCTCGGTATCGCCCGCAGGAACGCCACCGGCATCAACAAGCCAATGCTTGCCGTTTGGAAACGAGATAAGCAATGAGTCACCTTGACCTACATCGATACATGTAACTGTAAGCGAACTGGGCTTCTGAAACGTACACGAAGGTAGTGTGATGATTAGGAAGATAAGAACCAATCGGACCATATCTACCTAACGTATAAAACACGCTGATTTTTACACTTTTGCGCCAATTCTTTGCGCAATGTCCCTGACGTCATCTCAACGACCGGGCAACAGTCTGACTAGTAAACCTTGCAGTGAATTTTCAGTGTACACATTGATGTCTGCGTTCTCGCCTCAAATGAACTGTCGTCGGTCATAACAGCGGCTTAGTCGGTGACCACGGCACAAAGTATTGTGGCTCAGAAACAGATGCTCCTTGAATAACTTTCCGTCCGATGACAAAGCAAAGTCCAATCAGTCCTACGCTGGCGATGATGACCAAGTATGGGTCAGCAATGCCTGTCGCCACATCTGCGTAAGGAACATCTGCAAGGAGATTCGCAATGTAAATCAAGGATCGCAATACACCATGCAGAAGCGTAAACATCAGCGTCCCAATACCTGGAATCCATCCGAAAACAAGTGCCATGGCGCCAATGAGTAATGCCCATTCACTTAGAAAGCCAACGGGAAGGTTTGCAATGGGTGATATCAGGCTGACATGGTGCATATGGAAGGCCACCGCCGGAGCGGTAATCAATGTAACGAAGAAGGAAACCGTACATCCTTGGAGCAGTGTGAGTGTTACTTTACTAAACAGCGATGTTGCCTGCCGGATACGCTGTGAGATGACATCGGCGATTGGCGCTGCAACGATTAGACCGCTTACAGCAAGAAAGGAAAGCTGGGCACCGGCATCCATGACGACAAAGGGATCGCGAAGAATTGCCACACATGCGCAGCAGCAAAGCAAATGCCAAGGTTCAGGAGAGCGAACAAGATAACGTGCGATGAGCCGTACAAAAAGCGATGTAACTGCACGTAGTGGTGCAGGACCACCTCCACTGGCATACCCCACAAGCAAGGACAAACCCAAACCCGTAGCAGCCGTCGTTGTACGACCAGACCAAATAAGGATTGTGCCTATCGATGCCACTAAAACAGATATATGCATCCCGCTGGTGGAGAGTACATGAACCGTCCCTGTTCGCCCAAATGCCTCCTGAAGTTCAAAAGGAAGGTCATCTGTGATCGACAGCAGAATCCCACTTGCTAGCGGAGCTGTGTCCACGGGAAGTCCTGCCTTACATTGCAGATCAATCCATAAACGAACGTTAGAAACAAAACTACCAATCGGATTCTGGCCGATGTTAACTGCCAACACGTCAGCATTTGCCGATGACACACCCCGAATGTGATGAAACTTACACCATGCCTGATAGTCAAATTCTCCGATATTGCGAGGCGGTTCAGGCACTGTAAAGTCTGAAGTCACATGAACGCGGTCAAGATAATTGAGGTTAAGGTCTGTACGGGTTCGCACAACAAATTTCCCAGCAGGGGAGCACACGGTAAAGCGATTTGATGTATCTCCCTTTCGTATTGGTGAGCAAACATCGCCAATTACGGTTCTGGGCAACACCGCTGATTCTTTTGAATTTGTCAAAGGGTGAAAGCAAACCAAAATGCACCCAACGATAGCAGATACTCCGCTCGCGATGCGTCTGTACCTTCTAGCCGGTGGAACGGACACGATGATCAACACACCGACCATCATTATCAGCGATGCGATAATGCGAGTCGACTGCGTTGCTACCGCGAATGATGCCGTTATCATCGCGAGCGTTACCGCAAAAATCGGGCGCATTTACTTAGAAATCATTGCGACAGCGTGCACATCGCGAAGGGTCGTCCGGCCCAAACGGCGCAATTAGGTCGCCGCATGTCCGGCACGGTAGCCACCCTGAGCTTAAACGTGCACTGTCGCGCTCAGCTGCGATGTCCGCCAACATCACAATTCGCTCAACGACAGTCAAATCTTTGGAATGAGGCGTGATTGCTGCTGAATCACGCCATGGATGATTATAGTCAGGTTCAGGAAGCGGCTCCGTCCAAGGTTGATTGACAAATCGGATATCTGTCACCGACTTTTTGGATGTACCCGAAAGGTAACGGTTCACCTTCAAGAGGAGCTCAGTTTTTTGCATGCTGAGCTCAGTTGCCCAAGCAGAGCTCTTGACGGCAACTGTCAAAGTTCCATTCGACACATGTAATGCCTTTGTCGCCTTGGCGATAACCGGTGACACAACCGCTTTCCATGCGAATGGAGCCATGTGCTCTCGAAGCGCATCAGCTTGGCCAGGGCGTACCAATGCCCGAAACACAGTCCTTGAGACTCCCGTGGGGCCGGTATTGACCTTACGGCCTATGCTTCTGGCCATGCCGCCCGATCCAGTACAAACCAAAGCGTTCCCTGTGGCTTCACTCCAGCAAGCGGAAACGATTCCTTATCTACATTTCCAGCCAGTAATGCTTGAATCCAGGGTAGTTTTTTGGCTCCCGTCGCAATCACAACAACGTTCTTAGCCATGTTGATACAGCCGTAGGTTAGCGTTAGGCGCTTTACGGGTGGAGGCAAGGCCCCATAGTCAGCAACGCACACTAGATTTTCATCGTGCAATGATGCTTTGCCCGGGAAGAGAGATGCCGTATGGCCATCCTCGCCAAGCCCAAGCATCACACAATCGAACGCAGGATTAGCTCCGAGTACATCAACGAGGACATGCTGATATGCTCCCGCAACGACTGCCTCGTCCTTGTCAACATCGGGCAAATGTAGCTGCGCTTCACAGACATCCGGCCATAGCCTTAGCAAAGTTCCATGGTTGGAATCATTGCTTGAGGCGGAGACGAGGCGTTCATCTGACATGAACACTTTTACCGCTGCCAGCCCTGGAAAAGTTTCCAGCTGCCATAGTTTGAATAGTGCCTGTGGAGTGGAGCCACCGCTGATGGCTAGTGAGGCGCTACCGTGGTCGAGTATGGCATCTGCACACAGCTTTTGTATAAGCTCAGAAGCGGCATGGGTCACATCATCAATGGTGTCGCAAATCACAAACTCAGTGTTCATAGCACGCATCCTACCCCGGGTTGACCGTTGCAACCGGCTCACACTATAATCATTACGACTACCTAAATGCCAGTAACCAAACCAGCCCCACGGCGATCTACATCGTCATCACCCCAACGTCGTAACTCCACCAAAAAGCCACGAGCAAACACTCGTTTGAAACTGGATATTTTCGGAATCATTTTGGTTGCTCTTGGGCTGGGTATTAGCGTGACGTTATTCGTTCCTTCTGCGACAGAAGTGGGAAACGTCATCGGTTCAACTGCAGCATTTGGTATTCGCTACGTTTTTGGAGTCGCGGCCTATCTGTTTGGCCCAACCATCCTTGCATCGGGAATTTGGATCTGTCTCGGGAAGCAAGTCAATTACATTCGTATAGCAAAAACGCTTGCAGCAGCCATTCTTTTCCTGACAGCGATTCACATATTCTTTGCGCCGCAAGAACGGCAAATCAGCGATCTTGTTTCCCTAAATGTACTGCAGCAGTACGGCGGATTTGTGGGTGGGCAGATCAGCTACCTTTTGGTAGGACTAATCGGCAGAGTCGGTGCAAAAATCCTGATGATTCTGCCTATCATCGGTGGGATTTTGTTCATCGTTGACAAGCCGCTACCTGAACTGCTTGCACCAATCGAAGCTATTATCGTGCGGTTTTTCCGTGACACATCCACGAAAGCAGCAAATCAGGCGGCATCAATGAAAGCTGCACGGAAGGCAGAAACAACATCGTCGTCGCGGGCACAGGCACGTGTCTTTGGTGCACATGATGACGATAATGAGGATGACTACTTTGCTACACCCACGGCAGTAGATCCCCCCAAGCCTGCAGTGAAACGTAAGGAGTTTGTTCGTTCGCCTGAGCCGGCTGATGCAACCGTCGAAAGCAATGCTGTTACCCCAATAGTGACGCCACAAGGTAATAGCAAAAACTTGTTTGACATGGATACAGAAGCTGCAGTTTCTGAGGTTTCAGGCGATGACGGTACGGGTGGGGCAGGGGATGCGCTGAAACCATCACCCGCTGTCTCTAAGACAGTTTTTCAGATGCCACCGACAAGCCTGCTTGCGCCTGCGGTTCCACTTGCCAATCCGCAGGGAGGCGCAAGCGAAGCACGGCGTCAACGAATTATCCAGTGTCTCGAAGACTTTGGCATTGGTGCTGAAATCGAGCGTATTAGCTACGGCCCAACCATCACCCGGTACGAAGTCGCTCTTGAAAGAGGTATCAAAGTCAGTAAGATTGTTTCTCTTGCAGATAATCTTGCAATGGACTTGGCGGCAATCGATGTCCGTGTTGAGGCACCGATTCCTGGACGCAGCGCGATAGGCATCGAAGTTCCGACGGAAACACCAACGCCGGTCATGCTCCGCGAATGCCTCGAATCTCCAGAATTCAAAAATGCTCCGGGCCGCTTGACGTTTGTCCTTGGCAAAGATGTCACCGGCAATGTCCGTGTGGCTGATCTTGCCAAAATGCCTCACCTCCTTGTCGGTGGTTCAACGGGTTCCGGTAAGTCCGTTGGTCTCAACACCTTGATCACCAGTCTCATCTATCGAAATTCACCGCGTGAACTTAAGTTCCTAATGATTGACCCAAAGAAAGTTGAGCTTTCTTTGTATGCGGGTATCCCACACTTAGCATCACCTGTCGTGACCAACCCCAAACAGGCTCCGAGCGTCTTCAAACAGGCCATTCGCGAAATGGAGAGTCGCTACGACAAGTTCGCAAGGCTTGGGACGAGGAACATCGAAGGGTACAACGCCAAAGTCGATGAACTCGAGCGGATACCGTATTGGGTTCTAGTGGTGGATGAACTTGCTGATCTGATGATGACATCTGGACCAGAAATTGAAACCGGCATTTGTCGCCTCGCACAGCTGGCTCGCGCTACCGGTATTCACTTGGTCATTGCAACCCAGCGCCCAAGTGTCAATGTCATTACAGGAACCATCAAAGCCAACATTTCCAGCCGAATTGCGTTCGCCGTTAATTCGGCTGTGGATTCCCGAACCATCCTTGATCAAGTTGGTGCTGATCGCCTGATTGGACGCGGTGACATGCTATTCATGCCGATGGATGCCGCAAAACCATTCCGCATTCAAGGAGCATTTTTGTCAGAAGGGGAGACAGAGGCACTCGTGAAGTTTCTCAGGCATCAAGGATCTCCTAACTACGATGTTCAGCCAAGCTCGCTCGCGGAGGCATCCAATGATGCTGACCAAGCCGATGCTGGCCACGAGGATGATTTGTTCGAGAGCGCCGTTCGCCTTGTTGTCACTGGTGGCTCCGCGAGTACATCGATGCTTCAGCGGCGCTTCAAGATTGGGTATACCAGAGCGGCACGCCTCGTTGACATGATGGAGCAGAAGGGTATTGTGGGCGCACTTGATGGCGCAAAGCCCCGCGAGATTCTGATTTCACGAGATGAGATGGAAGCGATGTTTGGCACTACGGCAGTGTCGATGGAGGAAGAGTGATGCCAATGCTGTTGGTTCTTGGTGATATCCGTACGCAGGAATCTGTTGGTGTCAAAGCCGATGCCATGGTGCTAGAAGAGCATCGCATTGTCTTCGTAGGTACACGCGACGGTGCCAAGGATTTTCTAGGACAGACACCTCACACTGTCCATGATTACGGTCAAAACGTAGTCCTACCCGGATTTATCGATTCGCATATTCACTTCTTAGCCTACGGGATGGGTCGCCTTAAGCAAGCTGACTTGATGGGATGTAGTGACCTTGATGACCTTCTTAAGCGACTCAAGGTACAAGCAACTAAGTCTGATTCTGGATGGATTGAGGGCAGAGGCTTCGACCAACAGGCATATCCTAACAAGGAGTGGCCTACCCGTGCGCTTTTGGACACAGTTAGTTCAACACGCCCAGTGGTGATTACCCGCGTTTGTGGACATGCCGTCGTGGCCAATAGTGCGGCGCTCGCTCTGCTTACGCCAGCGGAGCTCGCCGATGGCAATGCAGAAACCGGATTGTTTACTGAAGTCGCAATCAGCCACATCAGGCGCCATATACCTAAGGCAACACATGCTGACCAGGATGCAGCAGTCTTGGAAGCAGCCAATATCGCTTTGACGCACGGAATCACAGCAGTTGGAACGCTCCTTGATACAGCAGACCAACTTGGATCCTACATTCGCCTTGAAAAGGATAACCGCCTTCCAATTCGAATGACAGGGATGCCACCGTATGCGAGTATTCATCACCTGAAAGCATTTGCAATGCAAACAGGGTTTGGAAGCGAGTACGTCAAGATTGGAGGGGCAAAGCTCTTCTCCGATGGGTCGCTCGGTGCTCGAACAGCCCTTATGACCGATCCCTATTCAGATGCCCCTGGGGTTTATGGTGAACGTATCTATGATGCCGATGACCTAAATAACAAGTGTTCCGATGCAGCATCAAACGGATTCCAGCTCGTTATTCATGCCATAGGCGATCAGGCCAATCAAGAGACACTTGCTGCAATCATTGGCGCGATGGGGGATGACCGCTCTAATCCACTACGCCATCGCGTCGAACACATTAGCGTCCTAAACACGGAGTTAGTTGAGCAAATCGTTGAATGGAACATTGTCTGTGCCATCCAGCCTCAATTTGTGACGAGCGACCCATGGACAGTTGATCGAATCGGGACTGAGCGGAGCAAATTTGCTTACGCATTCAGAACGCTTTGGGACCGTGGGGTCGTTCTTGCACTTGGAAGCGATTGCCCCGTTGAAGTCCTTAGCAGTGCCAAAGTGATCAGCTCGGCCATCTTCCGTGCACCGTGGTCGCCTACGGAAACACTCACACTTGATGAAGCACTCTACGGATACACGTTCAACAGTGCATACGCTATCTTCAGGGATGACATCATCGGCTCCCTTGAGCCGGGTAAGCTTGCAGACTTCATCGTTTATGATTGTTCTTACGATGACCTCGGAAACAAGCTTGCGACAGGTATTATCCCAAGTGAAGTTTGGACAAACGGCGTACGTGTTCGGTAAGGGGCAGCGGATTTGATGCGAATTGGGACAATTGATATACCGAATCCCGTTGTGCTTGCCCCGATGGCTGGCGTAACATCGCATCCCTTCAGAGCAATCTGTAAAGAACACGGTGATGTTGGCTTGGTCGTAACCGAGCTGATATCCAGCATGGCCATTCACTACAAAAATCAGAAGACATACGGGATGTTCGACTGGACCGAGTCTGAACAACCATCCTTTTGTCAGCTATTCGGTGCGGATCCGGAGACTATGGCGGAAGCCGCAAGAGTAGTTGTCGATCGCGGTGCTATCGGTGTAGATATCAACATGGGATGTTGGGTGCCGAAAGTTGCAAAAACAGGTGCAGGTGCTGCTCTCTTAAAGGACCTTTGCCAAGCAGAAGCCGTTGTAAAAGCAGTTGTCGATGCGGTGCCAGACGTTCCAGTAACCGTCAAAGTGCGATCAGGCTATACACAAGGGCAGCTTACCGCCGTGAAATTCGCACGTGCTGCAGCAGATATCGGTGCCAGAGCCATCGCCGTCCACGCGAGATATGCATCACAAGGGTTTAGCGGGCATGCCGACTGGGATGTCATCGCGCAGGTAAAAAATGCTGTTGGTGACGACATTCCAGTCATTGGTAATGGCGATATCGAAACACCGGAAGATGCTCTGCGTATGCTTCAGCAAACTGGATGCGATGGCGTCATGATTGGCCGTGCTGCGATGGGGAATCCGTGGCTTCTGGGGCAGATTGGAGATGCGATAGCGGGGGACACAGTGAGGCCTGAACCATCTGTTGATGATCGGGTTGCCGTAGCAAGACAACATGCAGCTCTTCAGGTTCATGTGCAAGGTGAAGGTGTTGCTTGCCGTGAGCTCAGAGGTCTCCTTGGACACTACTTCAAAGGTGTTCCAGGCGCTACCAGACTTCGCGGAACTTTGGCCAAAGAGTCAACACTTGATGGCATCAATCGAACCCTTGATGAATATCTTGACTGGTACCGTTCACACGACCACGATGCTCAAGCAAGCGAAGCAACGACTACATAATGCGCCATCCATTAAGTCCCCTCACATACCTAACGCGAAACCCATCCAAGGTGCTTCCGATGGGCTTCGTTATCGTCTTGTGTGTCTTTTTGATAGCAGCGGTCGCATCGATTGCGAACTCTATTGACCTAACAGTCCGTACGATTTATCGCTACACAGAGTTTTTCACCTACGTCATTCCGCAGCGTTCCACACAAAGCGTCCCAATGGACCAACGCGCAGTGGTCGAGATGCAGCCAGAAATCGACCGAATCATCGAAGGAGGAGTCTTCTTCGTAAACATCAAGACAGTCGTTGGCCGCCTACCATTCGTGGTTATAGGTTCATCTCCAGAAGAGCGTGATTACCTTCTAAAACGTATTGGAGCGACGCTTGCGGAAGGCCGAATGCCCGCAGATGGCAAACCTGAAGTGGTTGTTTCACTGCCAATTCTGGAAAACCGTGGCCTAAAACTAGGCGATGTAATTGCAGGGCCTCTTGATGAAGGAGGTATCGCAGGTTCACCCGTACCTGTCAAAGTGGTTGGGGTGCTCAAAAGTGATATCTGGGTAGCAATGTCAAGCAGGACGTTTACGGACAAGACGTTTCTTCTGACTCCTAAATGTCTTCTCCTAACGACTAAAGTGCCATCAGATCTGGATGTCTTGAACGAACGCCTAATGCCAGTTGGGCGCAAGGGAGATGGTCTCCTTTCACCAGAAAAAGTCAATGTACTAACACGGTCAAGTCTGTTGGCAGAGGTCCGTGACTCATTGTCATCGATGTATATGATCATGGAAGTTGTCAGTGCAACGGTGATTTTCGTCATTGCACTAATGAGTGGAATGCTGAGCAACATCTACTTTACACAGCGGATTCCTGAATTTGGAGTGTTAGCGGCTCTTGGAGTCAGCCGAACACGATTGATGATGAAGATTGTTTGGGAAACCGTGATTCTCACGGTGATCGCCTGGGCGATGGGCAGCGTGCTATCCGTATTTCTTCTCAAATATCTGGCTACAAATGTATTCAAGCAGCGTGGACTCTTTTTAGATGCGATGGATCCTTGGGCTTATCAACACACGCTTCCGATTCCGATTGCAATCACTGTTTTTGCAATGGTCACTGTATGGGTTCGGTTGAAGCGACTTGATGCAGTGTCAGTTATAGAGAGACGATAGGTAGAATCTGATGCTCACATGCAGTGATATTTGCCTCGACTACGTAGAAGCAACACGTGTGACACATGCACTCAAGGGTGTTACGCTTGAGTTCCCACCTAATAAGCTGCATGGGATTATGGGTCCAAGCGGTTCAGGAAAGTCATCGTTGCTCTACATCCTTTGCGGTCTAAAAGCACCGACATCCGGCAATGTCCTCATTGACGGAAAGTCCATCACAAAGATGACCGATGCTGAGCGAGCTAGTCTAAGAAGCAAGCAGTTTGGTTTTGTGTTCCAACAACCTTTTCTGTTGAACTACCTGACGGCACTAGAAAATATCCTCGTTGGGGTGAGTCCTTCCGTTCTATCAACAGCAACCATAAAGGCAGAATCTCTTCTTGAAAACCTTGGACTTGGTGGGATGGGGGATAAGTATCCATCCATGCTGTCTGGTGGTGAACGTCAACGTGTAGCTGTCGCACGAGCATTGATTGGCAATCCAGACATCGTATTTGCCGATGAGCCGACGGCTGCACTCGACAAGGAGAATGGCTACAAGGTTATGAAGGCTTTGGCGGACTGGGCTGTTGACCACACGGTGATTGTAGTGACCCACGATGCCGATATGCTAAAAGGTGCGGACGAGATTCATCACCTGATGAATGGTTGCCTTGTTGATAACGCGCAGCCCAATGTCCGATAACACAGAGAGTCAATATAAGGTTTCTCCGGAGCTGGTCATGGATATCCTCCACACGCCGAGTATCCTTCGACTTTCGTTACGTGCGCCAGGCTATATGAATGTCAATGGATGCACGTTGGTTGTCTTCACGATTTTCTGTAACTTCATTCTTGCGATGCTTGCTATCGTGTCACGCACAACGGTGTCCCGAAACGTCAACGATTTCTTCAGCCCTACGGGAAATCACTTTGGTTTCCTCTGGCTGGTGTCAACAATCGTTACGTTTATTGGGCTACCTGTTTTTATCGTTTATGTCCTTCGGCCCGTACGACAAGTAACATTTGATAAGACACGAAACGAGTTTTTGTCTGGTAACAAAAAGCTTTGTAGTGTTACAAGGCTTGAATATGTGCGACTGACAGATAGTCAAGACACAGATCGAAAGAGCCTGACATCCATTTCGATTGACTACGCCGATGGAAACATTCTTGAAATTGTAGAAGTGTATGAAGAGCAGATGGCACGCGACATTGCAAATCTGATTAGCCGCCACACAGGAAAACCGATTCTTTGGGCCGAGCGGGGAAACTTCCCAGACCAGATGTCATAACGGAACCCAGGTTCCGATTACAGGTACTTACAAACGGCCTCACATGCTGAAATGCAACATAACAGGCATTATCGGACGTTGACTATCCGGGCATTCGTTGACATAAGCGTTGTACATTCAGGGACAAAAAAAGGCCGGGAGACCCGGCCTGTAAAGGATTTTTGGGAAAACTCAAACGACCCCGAATATCTGAAAGGTCATCCACGCTCCAGCATCATTCGACTCGAAAGCGTATCCATCTGCTCATGGCAACGCTTAACCAGTGCATCCACAGAGTCAGACCCTGCTGCCATCGTCTTCTTGTTGTTCCTAATAACGTAGGCAGCTGTAGCCGCT
>JAURHZ010000159.1 GCA_030833025.1 Armatimonadota bacterium | reverse complement strand
CAAAGACTCAACCGGGTACTCCGCAAGCGCATACGCCCGCATCAACCGTCCCTTTGTCGCCTTGTTGAAGTGTGTTATCAGCTTTGGAGGGCCATCCGGCATCCGCTGTAACACCCGTGGAACCACCGTGCGCGCACTTACATCCTTCGACAATGGCCCAAGCTTCACATACGTCCCTGAGCGGAAATCGACAATCGGTCCCGAAACCTTGTCCAGCATCGCCCCAAGATCCTGTTTCCAGAACAGTGTCAGTGAGCCTATCTCGGGCAAACTGACATCTCCTGACATCCTGTATGCAGGAATCAAATCTGAAAATCCCACAAATCCAAACAGCGCACTCGCGATCCACACGGATGCATCCAAGCGGTAAAGCTGATCGCTGGTGAGCGATTCCGGAGCCAGCTCTGAGTACAAAACACCTGTATAAACTTGGTAGGCTGGTGCACACTTCGATGTCAACAGCTGCTTATTGACATCCAATAATTCTAACTGACCCGCTGTGAGTCCCAGAACATTGAGTGCCACATCGGCCTTGCCTTTTGACAGCTTGACAAGACTTCGAATCAGTTTGTTGCGCTGCGCTGCCAGCTTTGGAAAACGGGTGTCCTTAGGGTTGTAAACCGGGCCATCCGACGGAACCGTTTTGCCCTCACTGGGCGGAAGCAGGAATAACATAATCGGTCAAAAGTCTACCCGGTCAAAGCACGAGGGTGTGGACCACGGTGCGTACAAACTCGTCGAAATTGGGCCTAAATGCCGTCGACACCATGGCCGTGTACATCGGGCAGACGCCGCCGGCTACCGTTGTGGTAGAACGTCAGCTTCGTATGGTCGATGCCAAGTAACCGTAAAACTGTTGCATGGAAGTCATAGACACTCACAGGATTGGTAACGCTGTCGTACCCAAGCTCATCAGTTTCGCCGTAACGTAAACCCGGCTTTAAACCAGCACCGGCCATCCAGCACGTGTACGCAAATGGATGATGATCACGACCCGTAGCGCCAACTCCCTGCGTAATAGGCGTTCTCCCAAACTCAGTGGTCCAAATAATGAGGGTGTCATCCAGCATCCCACGCTGCTTCAAATCCTTCAGGAGCGCTGTCACCGGTTGGTCCATGCTTGCCGCTTGGCCGACATGGTTTTCGACGATGCCCTCATGGGCATCCCAGTTGATACGCGGCGACCCAAATGCCCCTCCGTGATATAGCTGGACAAAGCGCACGCCCTTCTCAGCTAGCCGGCGAGCAAGCAAACAGTTCCGACCAAACCCCGCCGTTTCCGGCCTATCAAGCCCGTACATCGTTTTGATATGTGCTGGCTCAGCATCAATGTCAACCGCCGCCGGGATACTCACCTGCATCCGGGCCGCAAGCTCATAGGCCTTGATGCGCGCCCGGAGGTCTTTGTCGCCGGGGTAGTCAATCCCGCTGATGCGGTTGAGGCGCCCAAGGAGGCTGAAATTTTGCTTTTGCTCCTCAGCGGTCATCGTGTCGGCTGGAGCAAGGTATGGCAGAGGTTTTTTGGGATCCGTCGAGAGGCGGACACCTGCGTATTCAGGCCCAAGGTAGCTCGCGCCGTGTGTCCAGGCACCGCCGCAGCAGTCACCTGTCGGGGTTCCGAGAACAACAAATTCCGGTAGGTTTTCATTGAGCGTCCCAAGTCCGTAGGTAGCCCAGCTCCCAATCGTCGGGTGAGCACCTTCGCGTACGTGCCGCCCCGTTTGGAATGTCAGCTGCGCTCCATGGTCATTGTCCACCGTCCAGAGACTGCGAACAACGGCGAGGTCATCCGCGCAGGTGCCGATTTCCTTGAACCAGTCGCCAACCTCGAGGCCGCATTTCCCATAGCGTTGAAAACCCGTTTGCAGCGGCATGATGACTTTGCGGTTTCCATGGTTTGGATTCCCAGCCTGGATGTTGGCACCAACCTTTTTAGGGTCAAGGACATCTGCGTAAGGGGTTTCTTCGATGGACTTGCCGGCGTACTTATTCAGCTCAGGTTTGACATCAAAGCTCTCGAGGTGCGACACGCCTCCGCAGAGAAAAATCCAAATGACGGTTTTGGCTTTGGGTTTGACGCCTGAGCGACCGCGGTCGATTTTGCTCTGCCACCCGGCGGGCGGTGCGCCAAGGCTGCTCTTCGCCAGCATCGCGCCAAGAGCAAGGCCTGTAAATCCCATCCCGGTATCGGTCAGGAATGAACGCCTCGAAACACCGTGACAGGCGCTAGGTTGATGTGTGGATTTCGGTTGCATCATGGATTTCTTCCTGCCAAGTTAGCGAATGGTTACAAATTCGTGGTGATTGAATGAGGACGGCGACGAGATTTTCCAGGCGTCTGTGGAGCGAGTTCTCTGCTTTTCCAGGCGTTGATTCTGCAGTGGATGCCATAAAGCGCACACATTCATTCATTTCAGCCGTGGTTGGCTCACGGGTAAGCGTGGCGATAAACGCGTTGCGGATTGCGGTGAAGACGTGGGTTTTCTCTGGCAATGCATCATAAATGGATGCTGCAAGTGTTCGCGCCTCCCGAAGAGCCAGCTTTGAGTTTGCCATCGCAAGGGCTTGCTGCGGGAGGATACTTTGTTTGCGCTCATAGCACTCGGTCACCGATGGGCCATCGAAGACCTTTATGAATTCGGCTTCTTTTTCCGGTGCACTGCGGAGGTAAATGCTACGTCGCTTTGTCTCAAGGGCCAGATTTTGGTCGACTTCAGCCCCGCCCTGTGTCCTGTCCAGCTGGCCACTTACTGCAAGGATGGCATCCCGGACACCTTCCGCTTCGAGCCGACGCGGTGCAAACCGCCAGTAACTGACGTTGTCTGGATCGCGCTGCAGCATTTTCGCCGATGGGCGTGAGTCTCGCTGATAGGCCGCCGATAACATGATTTCCCGGTGCAACCGCTTCATGTCCCAGCCATTGTCCATAAAGCTACGCGCGAGGTAATCAAGCAGCTGGCCCTGCTCTACCGCCTGGCTGTTGTGACCAAAATCAGCCACACTCGGTGCGAGAGCCGTGCCAAAATGCCGCATCCAGATGTGGTTGACTAGCACCCGCGCCGTAAGCGGATTCTGTTTATCAACCAGCCACGCTGCAAATGCGGTGCGCTTACCTGTGGACTGATTTGGCAAGGACTGGATGCGCTTTGTGTACGCAGTGTCGAGCTCTGTTGCGGACTTTGCCTCTGCCGCCGCGACATCCTTTTCGAGCTGTGTCACCGCTGCCTGCGCCATCGGTTTGTCTTTATCAGATGTAGCAGCAAGGCGTTTTCGGGCATCTAAAAGTAAAATACGGGCATCCGTGAAGCGTTTGTAACGCTCAAGGCGAACGATGTCCTTAGCCGCCATCACCCATTTAGCGCTGGATTTGTCTCCGGTCAGCTCAATGTTCTCGATTACCCGTTGGGCATCGAAAATTTGCATATCAACCTGCGCCTGTAGGTAGACCAGCTGTGCGCGAGGGTCATTTTTATCGGCAAGCAGTGCGGCAGCGAGCTTTTTTTGCAGACTTGCACGGGTTTCATCAATGACAAATGCTGCCAGCTCGGGATGTGCTGCGACCGCTGGCAGAGTGATGGGCTTGACACCGATTTCGCCGCCCAGAAACGCTGGTACGCCTGGTGAGAATGTTCGTGATTTGTCGGGATTACGGTCATCCCCACGCGGGAACAAGTACGTCGCCGCTGTCATATCGGCATCGTAGGCGCGGACAAGCGCCGTCTTTGTGGTGTCAGGCTCGCCCGGAATCCGTTCAGTTCGCACGTTGTAGTTCTCGAAAATGGCGCGGAAGCGGTAGTAATCGGTCTGCGGGATGGGGTCATACATATGCGAATGGCATTTCGCGCAGTGCATGGTGATACCCAAGAACGCCTTGGAAGTATGGTTGACCGTATCTTCCATCCAGGCTTCGCGGCTAAGGAGCTTGTAGTTTCGTACAAGAAATCCGGTTGCCCGGAGGGCATTCTGGTCTGTTGGCGCGACTTCATCCGCGGCCAGCATGAGTGTAACCATCCGGTTGTAAGGCATATTGCCATTAAGAGATTCGACAATCCAATCACGCCAGCGCCAGATATGGGGCTGTGAGTCGCGGACTTGTCCACCATCATTCCAGCCAGCCCAGTCGGAATAGCGCCAAATGTCCATAAAGTGACGCCCCCACCGCTCGCCGTATGCCGGGCTTGCGAGGAGGCGATCGATGAGGCGTTTGTAGGCATCCGGGCGTGTATCGGCAAGAAATGCCGACCGTTCCGCGGGGGTTGGCGGGAGGCCAGTGATGTCCATCGTTGCGCGGCGCAGGAGGACTTCCTTTGATGCCGCCGGGTTTGCGCTGATGTCGCGTTCGGTTTGGTAGCGGTTTAGGAGGGAGTCGATGGATACGTTGGATGTAGGTCGAGGTGGAACGGGTTTGAATGGCCGGAAGGCATAGTCGCTGGTACGGAATGCAAGGGGGAGCTGCTTTAGGGCGGCATCGGTGCGCTGCGCTGGGGTTGGTCGCTCGGATGCATTTGCGGGGCTTGTTCCAGCGAGGAGCTCAAGTTCGTTGGATGTGCCATCGTGGTCGGTGTCTTCGGTGGCGATTTTGGCGAGGCGGGTTTCGATGTCACGAGAGCCGAGCGCAGCGAGGCGGGCGCCGAAAGCATTGTGTGGGATGTCGGCGAGGCGTGTCGGCATATGGATGCCGGGGTCGGATGTATGGCAGGTTATGCACGATGCGCTGGCTTTTGGCAAGAGGCGGCCATAGCGGTCGATGAGAGCGGCTTTATGGGCGGGGGATGCCAGCGTGGATGTAAGTGGCCATAGCGAAATGATGGCAGCGAGAACAGTTCGTGTAAGTTTGGCTGGTACCGGCATCATTGCACTCCAACAGCGTTTTGCAGATTGTATCGGAGGAGGCGAAGGAGGGAATTTAGGGATGGTGGATGTGGCTTAAACGCCAGATAGAAACCTACTTTCCATTCAAGCTAGGGATGGAACTTACTCAGAATGCAACTTGACTAAGCTGAGAATCGAAAAGAAAAAACTCCCAGTTGCGCACCGCAGCGTTGCATGGAAACCTGGTTTCTCTTCTCAGTTTGAATAAGGCTTACTTTCAGCTCTTTGCGTACAAGTAAAAAGAAAAAACTCCCGGATGCGCACCGCAGCGTTGCATGGAAACCTCATGCTCGGTGACACCGGAAGTCCGTCATCAAACCCTCGACCTAGAAGTCTGTCGGTTCATTATCAGGGGTCTGAAACAACACCGATATAACATCGGACATCATCGTTTCCAGATCCTTAAGTATCTGTAGCATATTCACTTTCTCCTTTCCAAATAATTGCCAGCAATGGCAGATGGAATTCGACAGTGAATTGGCTCCCACTTATTCGTACCACAAGATGCATGCGCGGGTTCCCGTAATGCGAATTGCGATGGCCGATAGTGCAAAAAGTGCAGGTAAAAC
>JAURHZ010000158.1 GCA_030833025.1 Armatimonadota bacterium | reverse complement strand
CGAATCTACAAGCGCCATGGCTTCATCGAGCTTGCCGCCAATGAGGAGATTCTGAAGCTTCATTGCAAAAGCTTGCATCTTCTTCTCAGCAGCCTTGCGGACATTTGCTTCCTTGGCATATGCAGCCGCATCCCACTTACCCGCGCAGATCTTCTCTAGCGGGCCATCCATTTCCATTGGGTGACCAATCCACGCAACCTTGCCCTTTTGATCGATGATGAAGGCGCTTGGGATGCCATTTTCGCCAGCAGCGGCCATCCACTTGGTTGCCATCGTTCCGCCTGTGATTTTGTCATCCATGGCAACGGAATAGTCCATCTTTGCGCCCATCTCTTTGATGAATGCATTGACTTTCTTTTCGATAGCGACAGGGTTGGTGTCACCACCGTTGCCCTCCCAGATAGAGATGCCAGAGAAGTCAGCCTTGGCTTTGTACTTCTTGGACAGCTCGGTCAGGTGAGGAATCGTAGACTTGCATGGGCCGCACCAAGTTGCCCAGAACTCGACAACGTGCACTTTCCCAGGAGTCAACTTGTTAGGGGTGCCCTTGACCCACTTCGATACGCTCAGCGGCGGTGCTGGATCGCCGACTTTAAGGTCAGCGTTGGCAGCGGTCGAGATAGTGGATGCCAATGCTACGGTAGCAGCAATAATTGCGAATGCGCGCATATAGTAACTCCTTTTGGGCGCGGTGATGGTGTATTCTACGGCGAAATCAGGCAGAAGGTTTCCGTAGTGCACGGTAATGACAGTCTAGGATGCAACGAGCGTCCATGTCAGCAGACGCAGTGGAACCTGATGCCACCATAAATGTATTGGTTGCTTGGATAGCGTTCCTACAGGCAGAATTTTAGCAGGGACAGATACCGTAAGTTCAGGACCATCAAAGGGATACGGATCCAGTTTGATTCGATTATTTCCGAGTGCTGTTACATGAATATCGACAAGGTCATCCCAGCCAGTTCGTGGGACACCGATGAGCGAAAAGTCATCGTTGCCAAGGCCTTTCGTTTCTCCTATTGCGGCCGGGATAAGCTTGGAACAAAGCGCCAGTGACAGACCATCGCAAAGCTGGAGGAGTCGGACATTTGGCTTGATCACATCCTCGCGTAACCACCTCGCGCCATCAACATCATTGGCAACTACTGATTCGAGGTGCTTCTGCGTAATGGCAAGCCCCTCTAAGAATTCACGGGGCAACTCGAGTGCGCCAGGGTAAAGCTGCTCGGGCGCGCCTCTCCAAAAGAGTGGATGCGTAAATCGTAAATCAGGGTGATCCAGGACCCGGATGGCATAGAGCCAATACGCATGCCATGCAATGAGAAGACTTGCGTACGGGTGCTGCGGAAAGCGTGTGGTACCGATGTGCCAACGGTCCATTCCGGCCTGCTGATCCTGAAGAACTTCCCCCAGCCCCATCGGCAAACCAGTTTCCGTGTTGACGCTAGGATCAGCTTCCCATTCCCACCAGCCATTGTCATGTTCGGCGATGGCCAGAAGAACCTCGCCGCGTACCTGGTCAGGCTGTGCTGGGTTTCCATAGTGACCCGCTGCCGTAAAGGATGCATTTCCCCAGTGTGCTGCTAGCATCCCGGCCAGGCGCCCATGGTCAGGCTGTGTGATAAACGTCAGCGTGTCATCAATCACGGTTTTCAACATTACGTCTCTCCCCAAAAAACACAATTAGAAAACCCCGGCTGGATATTCCAAACCGGGGTTTTATGCGTAGGCAGTTAGCGTGTCGGCTTATTCGCCAGCGTACTTGTCAACGTTTTCCTTGTTGTATTCAACAGGCTCGCCGATGATCAGGACATTGTTCTTGCCGACCTTTTTGTCACCCATCTTGGTGAGTGGAAGGTCAGGGATGTTGATCGTTGCGCCATCCGCTGGTGTGAACTTGCCTTCAGCCATCCGGACAGCGGCATAGGATGCGATATAGCCCTGCTCCGCTGGATCCCAGAGGAAGACCTTAGGAACGATGCCATCCTTGAGGTGACGCTGCATTTGCTTGGCAACGCCAAGTCCAATAACGCTAACGCCAGCGCCCTTGGCATTCTTGCCGCCTGGGTAGACACCAGCTTGCTCAACAGCCTTTGCACAGCCATACACGCCAACGGTTGTCGGTGCGATGATGCCCTTGAGGTCTGGGTGCTTGGTCAGCAATGCTTCGGCTTCAGTGAGGGACTTCTGGTCTTTGTCATCGCCATAGACGACATCCACGAGCTGCATCTTGGCATACTTAGGATTCTTGATCGCTGCCTGCATCCCCTTGATCCACTTGTTCTGGTTAGGGGCATCCGTGGTGGCGGACAGAATAGCAAACTTGCCTTCGTAGTTCATGATCGCGCCCATCTGTTCGATGAGGAAGTCGCCCATGGTGTCGAAGTCACATGCCAGAACGCCGAGGTCACGGTGGGATTCATTGCCAGTCAGGTCGGAGTCCACGGTGATGATTTTGATACCCTTCGCCTTAGCTTCATCGAGTGTGCCGTTAAGGGCATCGACGGAGTTTGCTGCGATAACAATGGCGGTAGCGCCACGTTGGATTTCATCCTTGATGTACGAAATCTGTGCAGTTGGTTCTGCGACGGCTGGACCGGTGGTGGAGAACTCAAAGCCGAGCTCCTTGGATGCCTGCTGGAAACCCTTTTCCATCGCTTCGAAGTATGGGTTACCCATGTTCTTCGGGATGAAGACGATGCGGGAAGACCCGGACTTAGGGGCATCCCCGGAACCGCTGGCTCCATCTTTACCTGCAGGCTTACATCCCAGTGGTGCAATCGCGCCAAACGCTGCAAGCGCAGCCAGCGCGAAAATAGACTTACGTGTCATGGTTTGTTTCAATCCTCCAACTCACACCGGCTTCACAGCACGGCAGCTACATCCTAAATGCGACAAACGATACCGTTCTACCTGCCGCGCTTACGCGCAGTGATGTTACTAAACAGCACCGAGACAATCAGCAGGAGGCCAATGACAGCAACCTGCACTTCGGCTTTGACGCCTGCGACGCCCATCCCGGTCTGTACGACTCCGACAAGTCCGAGCGCGGTGATGGTTCCAAAGATGGTCCCACGCCCGCCAAAAATGGATGCTCCACCAAGGACGACTGCGGTAATGACATCGAGTTCGAGGCCACGTGCATGGTCAAACCTTGCGACTCCGAGGCGCGAGAGCATGAGTAAACTGCCGATTCCAGCAGCAATACCCGAGAGCGTGAAGAGCTGTACGAGTATTTTTCCAGTCGGGATTCCAGCATGCCTTGCCGCTTCCGCATTTGTTCCAAGTGCTGTAACCCAGCGGCCCCACACCGTCCGATGTAGTACGAAAGCAGCGATCACTGCGAGCACAGTGAGCAGTACCAAAGGAACATGGAAGTAGGTGCCTGGAAGCTGCATTTTGTGGATACCGACGAGTTCCTTCGGCATCGGGAGCGAGTGGTCGCCGAGAAGAATCTGCGCCACGCCACGGAAGAGCGCCATTGTTGCCAGCGTCACCACAAGGGATGGCAGTTTTTCCTTGGAGACTAGGAGGCCATTTAGTGCTCCGAGGGCCCCGCCAACTACAGGAGCGACCAGAATCATGGCAGCGGGAGGCATCCCGTACTTCGAAACCAGCGTCGTACACATCGCGCCGACGAGCGCAAGTATTGATGTGACCGAGAGGTCAATATGCCCGGCGATGATGACAAAGGTCATCGATAGCGCGAGAATCCCGGCTTCCATGTAAAGCGTTGAGCGATCGAAGAGATACTCGGCATCGAGGAAGCGCGGCTCACGGAAAGCACTGAATCCAAATGCGAGAATCAGGAGCACAATTGCGACGATTTCGGGGCCAAAGCGGCTGCGGATGCGGGTGATCATACAGCCTCCCCTGCGCGCTTTCGGGCGCTCCGTGCAAAACGTTCATCTGCGATGATGGCGACCAAGAGCACTAATCCATAGATCGCCATTTGCCATGTGTCGGCAATCGCGAGAACGGACAGGGCGACATTGACGACTCCCAGCAAGAGACAGCTGAGCGCGACGCCAGGAGCGCCTCCCGTGCCTCCAAAGACCGACACACCGCCAATCACAACAGCGGCGATCACCTGGAGTTCAAAACCATTCCCGATGCCAGCTGGATTCACGGTTCCGTAGCGACTTGCGTATAGCACTCCGGCGAACCCGCCACCAATGCCACACAGCACATAGGCCATGAAGGTGACGAAGTTGACAGGGATGCCTCGAAGCGCAGCCGCATCCGGATTGCCACCCAGCGCGTAAACATCGCGGCCGTAGCGTGTATACGTCATCCCGAGGTGGCTAAGCATCATCACCAGCAATGCAATCCAGACAACCCATGGAATGGAGTTCACAAATGGAACTTTGGCAAGCAGTGCTGGACCTTCGAGCGACCAGTTCATCAGGTCTTTTGGTAGCTGATAGTCATCCACTTGACGACCACCACTCACGATAAAGGTTAAGCCACGGTAGATTCCGAGTGTGCCAAGCGTTGCTACAATCGGAGGGACTTTCGCAAAGGCAATCATCCCGCCGTTAATCGCACCGAGCAAGGCTCCAAGTCCGATACCGATGATGGCTGCTCCGCCGACGCCCAGCTGTGGATAATCCCTAAGCAAAATCGCCGTCGTCATACCAGCAAGCCCAAGAATGGAGCCAACGGAGACATCAATTCCGCGCGTGATAATAACGGCCGTCTGCCCCATCGCGGCTACAGCGAGGAGTGGCACCCACAGCAAAATACTGCGGATGTTCTGCTCACTTGCGAACCGTGGCTGCAAAATGATTGCAACACTGACAATTAGGACGATGGCAACCAGAAGGGACAGTTCTCGGCGTTCAAGCAGTTTTTTCATGCGATGACCTCAGCAAGCGTAGCACCAGATGCGGCGGCGATAATACCTTCCGCTGTTGCATCCTTACGGTCAAATGCACTCACAATCTGCCCTCCACGCATCACCAATACACGGTCACTCAGCGCAAGCACTTCCGGGAGGTCACTCGAAACCATGAGGACCGCAAGTCCGCTCTGCGCGAGCTCTACAATCACACGGTGGACTTCGGCTTTAGCCCCGACATCAATTCCGCGCGTCGGCTCATCGAGGAGGAGCACCTTTGGATTGGTCAGCAACCACTTTCCAATAACAACTTTCTGTTGGTTTCCGCCACTTAGCTCGCGGATTGCCTGTTCGTCATCACGCATCTTGACAGCCAAGCGCTGGGTTCCTTCAGCCGCTTTTGTCCGTGCTGTTTTGTCATCCACCATCCCCAATTTGGCGAGGCGCGGCATGATGGCAAGGCTGCCATTTTCCCAAATGGACTGCGGCATTAAGACACCGTGTTGTTGACGGTCTTCGGGAACAAGGGCCACACCTGACTCCATCGCCTTTGCAGGATCATGATGAACGAGGCTTGTCCCGGCGACGGTAACCATCCCGGAATCAACGGCATCGAGGCCAAAGATCGCCCGGAGAACATCGGTTCGGCCAGCCCCTACA
>JAURHZ010000157.1 GCA_030833025.1 Armatimonadota bacterium | reverse complement strand
ATTGGTGCAGTCGTTCCACTGATCTCTTACACAGCTATTCAAGTCAAAAACAAGCTTCAGCGGGTTGATGACTCCCTCGATGTCTTTGCAGTACACGGACTTGGCGGTATCTGGGGGGCGATTGCTACGGGTATCTTTGCCGATAAGGCTGTCAACTCACTCGTGCCAGATAATCGTGCCGCACTGATGTCAGCCCAGCTGCAATCCATCATGTGGGCAGTTATCTTGGCAGTCGTTGGCACGCTTGTTATCGGTCTCCTTTTGAAGGTCCTCTTCAAGGGCTTGGCTGTAACAGCTAACGAAGAAGAAGCCGGACTGGACTTGGCGATGCATGGTGAAACCGGCTATGTCTCAACCAGTGGCCTCTCTGATGGCCGTACCCACTAACTTCAACACAACTATTCGTTCAGATCTAAGTGTCCGAACATTATTTTTCAACAAGGACTTTTGTATGAAATCCGTTTCTCTCTCACTCGTAGCTCCTATCGCCGTTGTTGCAGCGGTATCGTCTCAGGCTGGCGCTCAGGGTATCCAAATTGGCGCAACTATCGAGACCAACTACACTGCCAACTTTAACCGACCAAGTACGGGATTGAACGGAGCCATTGGAGCGCCGTACTATTTCAACGCAAAGGAAGGTTCTACACAGCTAAACCTTGGTGAGCTGCACTTCTTCTCAGATCCATCCGAGAAGCGAAAGACAGGATTTTCCATCCGGATGGTGGATGGTAATGTCGTAGCAGGGCTGCCACTTGGCCTTGCAGGCGTAAACACAACCACCAGTAATGTCTATGAAGCCTATGCTCGTGTCATTGCCGGCGGTGCTAAGCCAGTTACCATCGATGCCGGTATTTTCCCAACGCACGTGGGATACGAAACCATCCCAACCGGAACGAGTGCCTTCTTCACAAAGGCATTCCAATTTGGCCAGCTACAGCCGTTTTATCACTCCGGTGTGCGAGCGCAATTTGCCGCGACACCACGTGCGACTGCTATGGTTTCCCTCTTAAATCGTTATAACGGAGTTGAATCCAACGGTAGCCGGACCCCAGGTCTCGGACTGCAATGGAACCAAGTCCTGTCATCCAAAGACTCAGTTATCTTTAACTTTGCAAGGGCAAAGGACACTGTTGCTGGCGCAGAGCGATATAAGGCAATCACAAACTTTGGCTATTCAAGAACTTTGGCACCGAATCTGACATTTGCATCGGATGCATCTATTGTTACTGGGATCCAAGCGGATTCGGCTGCGTACAAGGCTGGAGCCATTACTGGATACCTTACGTACGCGATCAAATCGGGTGACACGATTTCATTGCGTGCTGAACAGCTAGCCGATGACACTGCTGGCGGGTTGTTCATCCCGTCTGCTGATGCCGGAACTAAGCCAACATTGAGCTCGTTTACCCTGACTTACGAATTCAAGAAGGGGCAAACATCGGCGAGTCGTACAATGGTAGAGCTTCGTCATGACAAGGCAAACACCGGAGTGTTCTCAACCGCATCCGGTACGTCTAAGTCGAGTACAACCTTGACAATCGGACAAGTCTTTTCGTTCTGATGAAATTCCCTCCTGTGCATCCGCACAGGAGGGGTGACCACCTTAGCGTCGCGCGTTTGGTCATTTGATTGCTAATCGGTTAAACCGCCCGGTTCTAACGGAGAAATCCAAGGAAACACGGGCGGTTTTTCTTAAACTTAGTAATAAGTAAAAGTGAGTGAGTTCTTACATGCAAGGCAATCTTGCCTGTTGGTTAGGTAGGCAAGAAAATATTTTGCACTGAATGAGGCTAGGTGCATTCAGACAGAAGATCAGAACCTGCGGTACTGGCCAACTAGATAAAGTCTTTCAGTCAACAACACAACGAGAATCGGCTGATCAATGTGCCCTTTACCCTATGAACATTAGGGCAGATTGCAAATACGTAACCAAGTTCTCAAACCATCCCGTTCACTAAATTCTTGATAGCGATGCTAGTGATACTGGCGAAAGTTCAGAATGACTTTACCTAGAATCGTTGCATCGCGCGTAATGATTGGCTTCAGTGCAGGATTTTCAGGCTGAAGGCGAATTCCACTTGCACCGGCTGGGTAGAACGTCTTAACAGTCGCTTCATCCCCAATGAGAGCAACAACGATATCTCCTTGAGTTGCCGTTGCTTGCTGTTGGACCACAACAATATCGCCATTTAGAATTCCAGCATTTACCATCGAATCCCCCTTCACGCGCAGCGCAAAGCAGGACTTATTCCGCGGTATCAATGCATCCGGTAATGGGAAATAATCCTCAACGCTTTCCTCCGCCAAGATAGGCGTTCCAGCGGCAACGGCACCAACTAGCGGCACGGAAACAGTCCGCTTTGTAGCCATGGTCGCTGCATCCTGAAGCAACTCAATGGAGCGGTACTTACACTTACGACGACTGATATAGCCTTTTTCCTCGAGTGCATCGAGGTGTTTTTGCACAGAACAGGATGACTTTAGCCCGGTGGCAAGCCCAAGCTCACGCACCGTAGGCGGCTGCCCAACCGTCAGAATACTCTCCCTGATCAGTGATAGGATTTCCTGCTGCCGTGCATTTATCGATTCCATCGTTGTGTCGTGCTCCCTGTTACTAACGACGTCATTGTAGAACGCAACCCGCGATGAATGCAAACAACTTTTTGCCAAACTCTCCTCCGGTACAATGGCGTATGTCGCAGGATGGTTACCTCAGATGGTTTTAGGAAAGCGTGTCATTGTCGTTCTTCCCGCATATAAGGCGGCAAAGACGCTTGAACGGACGCTGGCAGACATTGATCAGTCAGTAGTCGATGACATTCTTCTCGTAGATGACTGCTCACCAGATGACACCGTTGCCGTTGCAGAAGCACTTGGAATAACGGTCGTAAAACATTCACGTAACCGCGGATACGGTGGCAATCAGAAGACCTGCTATAACGAAGCATTGCTACGCGGGGCTGATATTGTCGTGATGGTCCATCCAGACTACCAGTACGCCCCCACCCTAGTCGGTGCATTGGCATCGCTTATCGCATCAGGTGAATACGATGCTGTTCTCGGCTCACGTATCCTTGGAACACCTGGGGCTCGTAAGTCCGGGATGCCCCTGTGGAAGTACATCGCAAACCGAATCCTGACACTCATAGAAAACATCATGCTCGGAGTGAAACTTAGCGAGTACCACACGGGATTCCGCGCATTTTCTGCCGATGTCCTGCGTGCCTGTCCTCTTGAAGAAGCCAGTGATGACTTTGTATTCGATAACCAAATGCTTGCGCAAATCGTCTACTTTAAATTTCGCATCGGAGAAGTTTCCGTACCAACCCGCTACTTCGATGAAGCATCTTCGATTAACTTCTCCCGAAGTGTCATCTATGGATTTGGTGTCTTGGGCACGGCATCAGCATACGTTCTACAAAGCCTCAAGCTGATCAAATCTCCACTCTTCAATCCCGATGGCAAGAAACTTCCTGCCGTGTTGGAAGGATAACCGCATGGGACGCACGATTCGCTTATTGATTGCCGAAGATGAAACCATGACACGGTCGATGCTTTCACGACTGTTGTCGCTCGAGGATGACATCGATGTCGTTGGAGAAGCCGCCAATGGGACGGAGGCACTAGAGCTAGCGAGGACTCGTAAACCCGATGTTGTCCTAACAGACATTGGGATGCCTCATATGGATGGCATCACGCTCACTGCAGAGCTCCGCAGAGACCTTCCGCATATTGGCGTGGTCATACTCACGATTTATAATGACGATGAGCGAGTATTCAGTGCCATCAAGGCAGGCGCTAAAGGCTATGTCCTGAAGGATTCACCGCCGGAAGAGACAATGTCAGCTATTCGATCCGTATCGCGCGGTGAGGCTGTCATTCATCCAAGCTTAGTGCTACGCGTGCTTTCAGAATTTGGCCGTCTGGCAGAACAAAAGCGAACCGACCTAAGCATTTTCAGGCAATTAACCGAGCGTGAGATTGAAATCCTGACTGAAATCGGTCACGGTAGGCGCAATAGAGACATTGGAGAGACACTTTTTATTTCTGAAAAGACCGTCAAAAACCATATCTCTTCCATTTTCGCAAAACTTGAAATCAACTCCCGCGCTGAAGCTGCACTCTTGGCGGCAAGGCAAGGCTTGGTCTAGTTAGTCGTTGAATCGGAGACGTGATTCCACATCAAGCTGCAGCCCGTGCCAATCGAGCTTCACGCTAATATCGTTCGAACATAGGCTAATGGGGCGCTTCCAATGTGGCGATCACAAAGCGATGGACTTGCTGGTTAATCACTACATTGATGGCTTGTTGCGCTTCGGGAACCAAACAACGAATCCCCAGAAACACGCTCGAGTGATCTGTGAATTATTTCTACGTCGAACCAACGATTTTATAAGCCACCAACCGTCTTAGAGTCGATTATTATGCAAATATCGTACGAATATAGGCTGACTGAGCGCTTCCAGCGCAGCAATCACAAAATGCTGGTTAATCACTACATTGATGGCTTGTTGCGCTTCGGGAAACAAACAACGAATCCCCAGAAACACGCTCGAGTGATCTGTGAATTATTTCTACGTCGAACCAACGATCTTGTAAACCACCAACCGTCTTACTAACGATCATCATGCAAATATCATACGAACATAGGCTGATTGAGCGCTTCCAACGTGGCGATCACAAAGCGATGGAATTGCTGGTTGATCACTATATTGATGGCTTGTTGCGCTTCGTGATTAGAATTGTTGGTTCACGGGAAGATGCCGAGGATGTCGTCCAAGATGCTCTCATTAAGTCCTTTGAGCGTGCATATCAGTTCCGCGGGACACCATCGTCCTTCGGAGCCTGGCTCTATTCCATCGCTAGAAGCACCGCACTCGATCGCCGGCGCCAGCTTCGCTTCCCATTTGCACAAATGACACTGATTGATGACATCTCGGCACCTGTACAACCTGACTCCAACCTCCATGCGCTGCTCTGGTCCGCATTCGAGCGGATGTCAGAGGATGACCAAACAGTATTGTTCTTGTGTGATGCGGAAAATATGTCGCATGCCGATGTTGGAATCATCATGGAACGTAGCACGGCTGCAATCAGCAGTCAGCTGTATCGCGCACGGCGACGATTACGGGATGAAATGGCACGTGTAAAGGAGGTAACACCATGGATTGCATGATGGTAAAGCAGCTGATTGGTCCCATGTCTGATGCTCAGCTGACACAAGAGCTGGATGATGCAGTAACTTTACATTGCCTTACTTGCCCGCAGTGCAGCCAAGAACTACATACACAAAAGACGATGCGCACCCTAGTGCACAATCACTTAGTTGATCAGTCGTTAGTTGTCACCGATACATATCGCAGTCGATGCATGCGGCGCTTAAACGACCGCTTCCCACACTTTCACGGAACCGCATCGGTTTCGGCGAATCAGACACAATATCAATTACCAATCCAGTTGGAGGAATCATAATGCAAGCAGTTAGCCCAAGAAGAGAGCTTTTTGAAGCAGTGCAAACCGTAGGCCGCGCCG
>JAURHZ010000156.1 GCA_030833025.1 Armatimonadota bacterium | reverse complement strand
AACGTTATCGGTGTTCTAATATCGTGGCTCTACTTTGCCCTCATGGAAAGCTCTGCGAAAAGCGCAACGCTAGGGAAAATGGCTATGGGCTTGATGGTCCTAGACACAGATGGCTATCCAATTAGCTTTGGACAAGCAACAGGACGCTACTTCGGCAAGATCCTGTCTGCGCTTCCGTGCTATGCAGGCTTTATCGCCGCGTTCTTCAACGAGAAAAAGCAGGGATGGCACGACTCGATGGCAGATACGGTCGTCGTTGACACCAGGGCCTAACGAATCACCCGCACCCCAGCACTAGTGTGCTGGGGTGTTTTTTTGTCTCAGAAGTCAAACAAAGTCGGCTGTGCGCCAAGCTTTATCCGGCTGATCTCATCCCAGAGGCGATCTGCCTGCCCGAGTAAGTGCTCACTGACAACCGGGTCCCGCTCAATCTCTACAAAATACGGGCCGCCCTGCCAATCAGGTTGTCGTATCCCACAATAATCCATCATCCGGATAACCTGCTGAAGTTCCGCCGTGTCTGTTGGCATCGCGTGGTACAAAACCAATGTGAGGGAATCAAGGCCTAGTAATGCCAGCTGATACTGCATTTGCCTCCGGATAGATGACTGTACAAGCCGCTTATCCCGCCAAGACCGCACCATGCTGGCCCCGCATTTGATTTCCACAGCGTGCATTCCACACGCAGAAAGTCCATCTAGGGATGCCCTTCGGTGGGGATGTGTCAGTGACTCAATGCATGCCGGCTCCAAAGACACCCCATGGGCACGTTCATAGGCAGAACGAGCAATGGGCTCTAAAATGTGACCAAGCTGCATCGCGCTGTCGCCACCTCGACTCAGTGTAAACGGCTGGCCAGTATCGGTAGGCATCGGAGTAAGTTTGTCACTGCGAACACTCAACCACCCCTGACCACCACCAACCGCCTTTGCGATTTCCGTAGCAGTCACACCACCATGTCGCCACTGTAACCACTTCCCAGTACCTTGATCGATCGCCAAACGCTTGTAGAGCTGCACGCCCGTATGCTATCAAGGGTTGGGATGATGGTGGAGAATTGTTTCACGTGAAACAAAGATGTAGAGGATGGCGATAATCACATGGCACTAACGAATGCACTTACACAACTAGCAGGAGGATGGAAGGGGACCAAAACGGTCTGGCCAGGCCCGGATGCGGATGCCATCACCTCGAGTGTGTGGCTCGATGCACGCCTAGCAGCCCGCGGAAAATTCATCATCTTTGCGTATGACTGGACAGCATCCGGTGATGCACAGCAAGGAGAACTGGGGTTTTCGCTATCCAGTGATACAGTGACCGCTCAGGGATGGTGGATTGACAGCTGGCATAACGACAACGCAGTGATGCAGCTCACAGGTAGTGCTTCCGACGAGAATGTTGTGATGCTCTCAGGCACATTTCCAGCACCGGATGGTCCTGATTGGGGATGGGATATACAGATTAGCGCCACAGAAACCGACTTGAACATTGCGATGTGGGTTATTCCCCCTGGAGAATCAGGGATGCTGGGTGTTCGCTACGAGCTGTTGAAAACAACATAGGTGTTTCACAGACAACTGAGTCTGCAAATGACGGTAAAAGTTTTTTGCACATAGTTGACGCACCAATGGCACAGTAGTTGCACCGGTAGACATCAATACGTTCGGGTTGAGGTTCTGATGTCTACAAACAAAACTGGTGTTGCCGCTCTTATCGCTACCGCTGACCGAGGTCCATCCATCGTGATGACCATCGAGTCCATCAAGCGTCTGCAGGGTCAGTTGGATGAGCTGGTAATCGTTGACCAAAGCTCAAACGAAGACACTTACATGGCAATCATGCCTTACCTCAAAGATCCGTTCATCAGCTATATGCGGGTTTCATCCAAAGGCAAAGGCAAAGCACTTAACCTCGCACTGGCACAAATGGATAGCGAAATCGTAATCCTCACAGATGACGATACGGAAGTCTGTGACAACTGGATCAATGCATACACAAAGCGTTTCAGCAAGGATGACAATACGGTCCTAATCTACGGGGATGTCCTTGCAGCGGACTTTGATCCATCCGAAGGCTTTATCCCAGTCTATGAATGCGGACAAGACAGAGTGATTACATCCCTCTGGGAACGACGCAACACACGTGGTATCGGTGCAAACTGCGCAATCCGACGCACACCAGTGATGGCTCTTGGTGGCTTTGACCCAGAAATGGGACCTGGCGGAGACTTCAGAGCCTGTATCGACTATGATCTCACCGTACGATGCATCGTCGCAGGACACACAGTTCAAGAAACGCCTGAATCTGCTGTTATCCACTACGGATTCCGTACCCACAAGCAAGGCGCTCGCCTGATGCGAAACGCTTTTCACGGCATCGCAGCGATGCACACAAAGCTCATCCGGGCCGGACACTACAATGACATCCCATGCATGATCCATGAATTCGCCTGCTACGCAGCCGCACCTCTGTTCCACAACCTGATGAAGGGTAAGCTTCAGGGACTGCAAGCAATCAAGGGATTTGTAAGCGGTATCGGCGCAGCGATGCGACATGACTTCGATGCGACAACCGCGATGTTCCAGCCGAACCTTGCGACGAGCGGAAGCATTATCCCGATGCCAGCATTTGGTGTCGCCAGCAACCCGATGTTCGCTACGGCGCAAAATCCTGTGCTGACTGTTGTGGATGGTGGATTACCAGAAGGCATCACAACTGCAACCAATGAAGCAGCAACCTTTGCTGTTTCCACCAACCAACCGACAAATGTAGATGTCGAGGAAACCGTCCAGCGCGCAGCCTAACACAATCTGCAACACCGTAGAATGCCTTCAGACAGGTCACACTGGCTGGAGGCATTATGCAATTTTGCGTGTTTGATACCGAAACAACAGGCCTGCCAACACCCGTTGAGACACCGGATGGCACAAAGCTCATCTACCCGCGCCTCGTTCAACTAGCTTGGATTATCCTCAATGAAAACTTAGAGGAAATTTCACAAGCATCCTTTATCATCCAACCCGACCAGTGGACCATTCCAGATGATGTTGTGAAGATCCATGGCATCACAACCACAGATGCCTTTCTCCTTGGCGAGCCCATCCGCGATGTCCTCGCAAGCTTTGCTGCAGCAATCGCCGATTGCACATATATCGTCGCCCATAACATCGCCTTTGATACCGGCGTCCTAAATGGCGAATATGAACGCTACGACATTGACAATGCAATCGCTGAAAAACAACAGTGTTGCACGATGGAAACGGGTAAGCAGATCATGAAGATCCCAGGTACGGATGGCTACCGACGGCCAAACCTCGCACGCCTCGCAAAACACTACTTTCCAAACAGCGAATTCATCATCGCCCACGATGCACTCGCCGATGCACAAAAAGTCGTCAGAATCTTTGTGCGGATGGTAAATACCGGCGATTTCAAGCCGTGAATTGAACAATTACGCCTCACTACACGGACGTACCACTGGTATCTCTAGACACACATCGAACCACCGTGCTAAGATTCGAAACCCAGCCATCCAACGATGGCCGGAAACATAACCATCGCCGAGAAAATGGACCATATGCTGACACACCGCTTCCGGGGACTGATCGCACTCACAGCAACACTGACCGTACCCATCATGCACCTCATCGCAGGTGCAGCCCCCGTTGCGCCCGCGGTCAAACCCACGCCGACACGGACCGAACTCGCAAAGCAGTTTCAGACAACCGTAAAGCCTTTTCTTGCCAACTACTGTAATGGCTGCCACGGGGCTACCAAGCCTCAGGCACAGCTTAATCTGACACGCTTTACCGACATCGCCACCGTTCTGGCGGACATCCCACACTGGACGATGACCAGGCAACGCGTCGCGGATGTCGAAATGCCCCCTGCAGGCTCCAAACAGCCTAAGCCTGCTGAGCGACAAGCTGTCGTAAAGTGGATTGCAGATGTCCGTGCGTATGAGGCAAACCGCACCGCAGGCGACCCAGGAATCGTTCTCGCACGACGCCTCAGCAACTCGGAATACGATAACACCATCCGGGATCTAACCGGTGTCGACCTACGCCCGACAAAAGCATTCCCAGTCGACCCCGCAAATCAGGAAGGCTTTGACAACTCCGGCGAATCCCTCACCATCTCGCCTGCACTCGCAAAGAAGTACTACGAAGCTGCCCGCTCCGTTGCCGAAAACCTCGTGCTGACATCCGGAGGATTTGCATTTGCAAGCCATCCCGTGATGTCCGAGCCAGACAGAGACAAATTCTGCGTCCTCCGGATTGTTGACTTCTACCGGAAACAACCAACCGACATCGCAACCTACCTCGAAGCCACTTGGCGCTACAAACATCGCACCACCCTTGGCACACCAACAGCTACCCTAGATTCCATTGCCAAAGATGCGAATATCAGCCCGAAATACCTGAAGACCGTTGCGCAGTTGTTGGATGACAAATCGATCACTGTCGGCCCAGTCGCAAAGCTGCAAGCCACGATGGATGCCATCCCAGCCCCGACACGCGCTAATGAAGCTGCTCCCCAGCCACGCTTCCGTGAAGCCGCTAACTGGATTAAGAATCTCCGAAGACATATTGCTTACCGACATTCCAATCTGAATGTCCCGGGTGAATTCACACCAGGCAGCTACACCAATGTCATCTGGAAAGATTACTTGTACGCGTCCACACGCCGAAAATTCGACCCATCCAGATTACTAATTGGCAGCAATGATGATGCCGGTATCCCACAGGATGATGCAGCACGGGCACCGTACATCGCATCGTTCACACGCTTTGCTTCGATTTTCCCAGACACGTTCTACATCGATGAACGTGGCCTGATGGAATACGATGCCCAATACGAACGCTCGGGACGCTTCCTAACCGGAGGTACCCACAATGCGACGAGCTACTTCCGGGATGATGCGCCTCTTATGGAACTCATACTGGATGACGCAACAAAGAAAACCTTGGACACTCTGTGGAAAGACTTTGAAGTCGTCGCTGAGTTCAACGAGCGGATGTACTTACAAGGCATCTTCTACGAGCGTAACGAAGCACAAACCATCCTCGTAACTCGGGATGCGGAGTTCAACTTTGCAAAGTCGGAAGACCGCAAGTGCGCAAGCCCAGCGAGCATCGCGAAGTTCAAGGAACTCTACCTGGCAAAAGCAAAACGCAAAAATGCCGTTCCTGAAACACTTGCGGCGTACGCTGCATACTTCGACCGCTCAACGGAAGCCATCGAACGCGAGGACCGTGAGCGCCGCGAAGCCGAACCTCTCCACCGTAAGGCACTCGTTGAATTCGCTGGGAAGGCGTGGCGAAGGCCACTAAGCGCCGCAGAAGTCAAGGATATCCAAGCGACCTATACATTCCTACGAACCAAGGATGGCCTCTCACACGAGGATGCTATCCGGGACTCGGTCACGCGTATCCTCCTCTCACCACGATTCCTCTACCGCGTCGACCTGGATGCCGATATCGAATCGCTCACTCAAGGTGACAATGGCTTTGCACTGACATCCACCTTGCAACAAAAGCTTCGTAATGCTCCAAAGCAAACCCAAGCCCCTCTCAATGACTTTGCACTGGCAAGCAAGCTGAGCTAC
>JAURHZ010000155.1 GCA_030833025.1 Armatimonadota bacterium | reverse complement strand
CGGGACGCGATTTCCGTCTCACAGATGTCTATGGCAACGTCGTTCCGGGTCTGATCGCGTAGAAAAGTCAGCTCAACGAGACCGCTGGCGCAGAAAAGCCCCACCAGCGGTACTACCGATGAGGCTTTTGAAACGACCATGAAACTCCCCGTTGGCTTAGGCCTTTGGAAGCTTCCACTGTGGACGTCGCTCATAATCAAGCCACGTATTGGCTTCCTTGTCTCCTGGAAACTCCCATTTGACAGGATCCCACTTAAGCTTGCGCCCATGCCAATAGGCAAGGTTGCCAAGCTGTGTGTATTGGTTCGAGCGCGCGCCGATTTCGACATCACAGAGACAGCGCTCACGAGACTTGATGCAGTCCAGCCAGTTTCGATGATGGCCCGGCGACTTGAAGAGGTGGACTTCGTTATCGGCCAGGGGATCCTGAATGAGTTCCTTTGGATTGCTAAACAGCACACCACGGTCAACGCGAAGCATCCCACGCGTACCAGTAAAGACCACACCGCTTGCGCCGCCGTGGGTGATTTCAACACCATTCGGCATGATGAAGCGGGCTCCCTGTCCCTCCGATGGGTCATCGGGTGGCATAACCTCAACCGGCCCAGATGCATCCGTGCCAAGTCCCCACTGCATGATGTCGTACATGTGCGCGCCAATGTCAGCATGCCCGCCACCAGAAAACTCCCGGTAGTTACGCCATGCCGGGAAGTGATTATGGCTGCCGCGTGGGCTTAGCACCGATGAGTAAGGACGGTCAGGCGTTGGACCAAGCCACAGGTCCCAATCCAGACCTGGCTCCATTGGTTCACCAGCTAGATCACACTTTACACTTGGCCCGCCGACACCCACGGTTACCGACTTGACTGTACCGATACGCCCAGAGCGCACAAACTCGCATGCCTCCCGGAACGGACCGAAGACATTGGAGCGCTGCTGGGACCCCGTTTGCATCACACGCTTGTGCTTCCGCACCGCCTCAATACAGCGCTTTGCTTCGAGAAGCGTCAGAGTCAATGGCTTTTCGCAGTAAATGTCCTTGCCAGCTTTCGCTGCTTCGATGACAGGGATGGCATGCCAGTGTTCCGGCGTTGCTATACAAACGGCATCGATGTCCTTGCGTCCGATGACATCGCGGAAGTCGTTATAGACATCCACGTGTGCACCGCTTCTGCCCTGCTTTTCGTAGTTAGTCAGCACACGGTTCTGAGCCGCCAAACGACGAGTCGTGTCGACATCACATACAGCAAGAATCTGAACATCCCGAAAGTCAATCAACGTCGGTAAATGGTAGTCATTAGCCATTTTGCCAGTGCCAATCATCCCGACCGTGACACGGTTACTTGGCGAGGTGTAGCCCCCACGCCCAAGCACGGATGCATGTACGATGGTCGGAAAGCCGGCGATAACACCGGCTGTTCCTGCGAGAAAGCCCTTACGGGAAAGCGAACTGTTAGGCGTGGACATCAGCGAATGATGCTTCCCTTGACGTCTGTCAGCCAGAAAGCGCAGACATCATCGCCGATGGTTGCATCCGGGTACTTCGCCCAGACAACTTCCTTCTTGCGGTTGACTTCGACAAGGATCGGCTGATCCGGACCTGCAAACGCGGTTGCAAAGACCATATTCCCATTACGGAGAACATTAAGGCTGGTCACCCAGCAGAGGTGGATTGCTTTGCCATCCGGGGTTTTCAACTCATCCCGCTCGATGCTCCACACAGTCTTTCCAGCGCGGTCAACTTCGTAGACACGGTTGTTGTTTCCGCCCCCGATAAGAACATTGCCGTTCTTTAGTGAAAGCACATTAAAAATGGAAACGCCGTGGCCGTTAGCGCCCGGTGTTGCTGGCTCGGCACCGAGCACAAGCTTGTGCTCCCAAAGGACTTTGCCGGCCTTGTCATACTCGCGAACCATCCCCATACCTTCATGGGCGACGAGATATGTGCCTTTATCGGTGCGTCGGACACGTCGTGTATCACGATGCCAGTCCGGCTTTTCAACAGTGAGTGCAATCGAGTGAACGATATTTCCCTGTGGGTCGACTTCGATAATCCGCTTGTTGCCAGACTCACTGATGATGGTATTGCCATTTTCAAGGCGTTCAAAGCTATGGATTTCGATCGGGCCATCGTGGGGAGCAACGGCTTTCCCCTTCCACGCCCAGACCACTTTCTTTTCCGGAGTGATCTCTTCGATCACGCTTGGCTGGGTTGTTACAACGACATTGCCATTTGGAAGCAAGCGGATGTCATGTGAGTTGTACGCGCAGTCATATTGCCAGAGGATATTGCCGGACTTGTCAATTCGGGTGACTTTACCCTTGCTCTGAACAACCATCCCGTAGCGAGCATTACCAGATGTTTGCACCGAGGATGCGAGAGCAGCGGGACCGAGCAGCGCTGCGGTAAAGAGGGAAGCAATCGCCTGTTGGCGGGAGAGTTTCATCATCGGGTCTCCTTCGACCGGCCGATGTGACCGATGATGCAGTATAGCCTGTGATTGGTTGGGGCAACTTGAACCAATCCGGGCGTTCGATGAGGTTATACTGACATATGCGAAACACCACATTTACAGCACTGCTGGCACTCTCATTATTTGCGGTACCAGCGATGGCTCAGACGAAGGCAAAACCTGCGCCAAAGGCGCAGACAGCGGCAGCGAGTGCTGCAATTCCTGGACTGGATGATCCATCCAAGCACACCGCAAAAGCACCAGAGACATTCAAAGTTCAGTTCGAGACATCAAAGGGCAACTTCACCATCGCGGTAACCCGTAAGTGGTCACCCCTTGGTGCGGACCGCTTCTACAACTTGGTGCGTGCGGGCTTCTTCACCGATGTCATTTTCTTCCGCGTTGTCCCAGACTTTGTTGTTCAGTTTGGTATCCACGGCAATCCAAAGTACGCAAGCAAATGGCTAGATGCGAATATCGATGACGATACGGTTGTCGCTAGCAACAAGCGTGGCTACATCACCTACGCGAAATCCAGCGCTCCGAACAGCCGTTCGACGCAGCTGTTCATCAACCTGAAGGACAATGCGCGCCTCGACCAGATGGGCTTCTCCCCGTTCGGACAGGTTGTTTCCGGGATGGAAGTCGTCGACAAGCTTTACGGTGGCTACGGCGAGCAAGTTACACAGCTTCAAGGCGAGATTGCACAGCAAGGCAATAAGTTCCTAGAAAAGAACTTCCCAGAGCTAGACAAGATCAAGAAGGCTACTATCGTTAAGTAAGCCATTCATGGCTAACATTAACGCCCCGGATACCTGCACCTTGCTCGGTACACGGGGCGTTTTGTTTTACGACCTAACCCGACAGCACCTCAGATTGGCTTAACAACGCATCAAAATGATATGCTTCACACAAATCGAGCATACCCATCGGCACGGGTAGCCGCACGTCGGTCCGGCCGAGGATGCCAATCCCAAGAAGGTGTCATTTATATGTCCAAGGCCAAGTTGGAGTACATCTGGCTCGACGGCTACACGCCGATGCAGAGCCTCCGCAGCAAGACGAAGATTGTCGATAATTTCAGCGGTAAGTTGGAGGACTGTGAAATGTGGTCCTTCGATGGTTCCTCAACCGAACAGGCGCCAGGCGGCTCATCTGACTGCCAACTGCGACCTGTTTTTGTTTGCCCTGATCCAGGCCGCAGCGCACTTGGAACCCCTGCATTTCTCGTGATGTGCGAAGTTCTCGATGCCAATGGCGATGCTCATTCGAGCAACGGCCGTGCGACGATTGATGACGATGACAACGATTTCTGGTTCGGCTTCGAGCAGGAATATTTCCTCTATGACGTCGATACCAACAAGCCACTCGGCTTCCCTGCAAATGGCTACCCAAATCCACAGGGCCAGTATTACTGCTCCGTTGGTGCACGTAATGCGTATGGCCGCGACATGGTTGAAGAGCACCTTGAGCAGTGCCTTGCAGCCGGCCTGAATGTTGAAGGTATCAACGCAGAAGTCGCAGCTGGTCAATGGGAGTTCCAAATCTTCGCAAAGGGTGCGAAGGAAGCTGGCGACCAAGTCTGGATTGCACGCTACCTCCTCGAGCGCATCGGTGAAGACTACGGTTACTGGGTCAACTGGCACTGTAAGCCACTGGGCGACACCGACTGGAACGGCTCTGGGATGCACGCAAACTTCTCCAACACGGCGCTTCGCTCTGCCGGTAGCAAGGAAGTCTACGATTCCATCTGCCAGGCGTTTGCACCAGAAGACATCATCCAGGCACACATCGACGTCTACGGACCAGACAACCACATGCGCCTCACCGGCAAGCATGAAACTGCTCCATGGAATAAGTTCTCCTACGGTATCTCCGACCGCGGCGCATCGATTCGTATCCCAATGGGTACGGTTCAGCGCGGTTGGAAGGGCTGGCTGGAAGACCGTCGACCAAACTCCGCAGCCGATCCTTACAAGGTTGCCGGCAGGATTATCCAGACGGTCAAATCAGCAAAGGCTGTTTAACCCAAAAGACAAAACAGCCCCTCGTATGAGGGGCTGTTTTTCGTTAACTACTCCCGATGAACAGATTTGCACCACAAGTCGTCGGATAGACTGGAAATACTTTCAGGATATGTAACAAAATCATCTACAGAGGAACTCTGCCCCTTGGCAGTGTAACTTAGCAATTGGAGACCGTTTAATGACATCCCGTCGCGCTTTCACCCTTATCGAACTCCTCGTCGTTATCGCGATCATTGCGATTCTGGCCGCAATTCTCTTCCCAGTATTTGCGCAAGCCCGTGAAAAGGCCCGTCAAGCATCCTGCTTGAGCAACCAAAAGCAATACGCAACAGCAGCCCTGATGTACGTTCAGGATTACGATGAGACATTCCCATTCTCTGCAAACCTGAATGGTCAGTGCGTTGACACCTTCTATAGCGTTGTTTCTCCTTACGTAAAGAATAACGAAATCAACCGCTGCCCTTCCGACAAGGATGCCATCAACGCGCAGCTGACAACGGGTGCACCATGTCCGAACACACCGCCATGGACAAGTATCGTTGTTAACGGCGGCCTGATGACAAATGGCTTCTTCCCAGGTGCAACTCCTGTGACCCTTGCAGCAGTTCAGAACACAACCGGGACCATCATGCTCTACGATGGAAATGTGGGCGTTTCCCCATATCCAGGGATGCAAGTACAGCTCGTTCAAGCACGCCACTCCAGCACTTTTAATGCTGCATGGGTCGATGGCCACGCAAGCTCAATCCCGGCCACTGACACCAAGACCACAACACAGCAATTCACTGTGATGGGACCAGGCAAAGTCCTCAAGGTCTATACCATCGGTGCCAAGGGTGGATTTTACGCAGGTAAGGTTGAGGCAAGCGGCCTC
This sequence comes from Armatimonadota bacterium, assembly GCA_030833025.1. Lineage (GTDB taxonomy): Bacteria > Armatimonadota > Armatimonadia > Armatimonadales > Armatimonadaceae > CAIRTT01. The sequence continues at coordinate 281 of JAURHZ010000155.1, read as the reverse complement.
GCAGACTAGTCTATACAAGTGGTCATGCCGACAGGCATGACCCTTATCTAAGTTTCTAAACGAAATTGGTACTTTGAGGGAGTAGGAAATGATGATGTCGCTGATGACCGCCGTTCTTGTATCGACCACACTTGCCGCCCCACGGTTTACATCCATCGCGCCCACAGACTCACCGCAATTTCGCGGTGTGGACAGAACCGGCATCTCCAAGGAAACCGGTCTCTTGAAGTCATGGCCAACAACCGGCCCCAAGCTGCTCTGGTCTGCCAAGGGGTGCGGTG
>JAURHZ010000154.1 GCA_030833025.1 Armatimonadota bacterium | reverse complement strand
CCACAAAAGCCATTCACATCACCGGTACAAATGGCAAGGGCAGCACGACGGCGATGCTCTTCAACGGACTGCGTGCCGCTGGCTACCGCGTGGCGGCCTATTTGTCGCCGGATGTTTTCGATTTCCGGGAGCGCTGGCAGGTAAACGGTGACCTTGTCTCCGAGGATGACATCGTGGCGGCGACCCACGAGCTCTGCGACCAAATGGGTGACATTGATCCAGCTAACACAGACCTCACTGAGTTCGAAGTCAAGACACTCATCGCCTTCCTAATTGCGCGCCGCTGCGGCGTCGATTATCACTGTATCGAGGTAGGAATCGGTGGCAAATTCGATGCCACCAATGTCATTCCAGCCCCCGCCGCTGCGATCGTCACCAGTATTGGCTTAGACCACGCGGATGTCCTAGGGGATTCCATCCGTGATGTCGCGTACCACAAGGTCGGTATTGTGAAAGCGGGTACGGGTGTTGTTGGGATGGGAACGATTGAGGGCGAAGCCCGTGACATTATTTTGGAGCGTGTCGCACACTTAAATCTTCCCATCGTGGATGCAAGCGAATTACACCCAGTAGATACCGTCCTGCCGGGACATCATATGGGTGTGAATGCAGCCCTCGTGCTCGCGTTGCTCCGACATATAATGCCCGAGAATATGGATTTCAGCGCTGTGGATGCCGCTGTACGTGGCACCTTGTTGCCGGGGCGGATGCAGGCGATTCCAGTGGATGGAAAAGTGTTGCTCTTTGATGGAGCACACAACGAGGCTGCTGCTAAAAACCTCGCGGTTACGATCGGGCAGACGTATACCAAGAAACAAAGTATCCATGCCGTCGTTGCGCATACAGGCACGCACGATGGCGTTCGCTTCGCAAATGCGCTTTCACCGCAGCTGACCAGCGCAATTGTTACGGTTATTCCAGAGCGTGGGCAGGCACCACAGCCCGTTGAGCGTGCCTATTTACGCGCTGGTGTGCCGGTTGCAGTCGTTAGTAATCCGTCAGAAGCTATCCGCCATGCGTTGGAGGGTGCAGCCACCGGTGACATCGTCCTCGTAACGGGCTCGTTTTACCTCGCAGATGTCATTAAGAAGCACCTGCCGGATGGCTGGTTACCCGCTATTTCAACCGTGTCTGACTAGGCAAGAAGCATCGGAGGAAAGGTTATCGTGCAGCCATTACTTGCATTGATTACCTGAATTTGCCTGCAGCTCAGCTCAGTGCAATCAATTTCAGCGGTCGTACTGGCGTACTTGATTGTGACCTTGCGGCAACGACCTGTGACCCTGATTTTGGACTTGTTGAAGGCTGCGATGGTTACTTCGACATCCGGTGATGCTGCGATAACAACATCCGCCGTGCCGCTGGTCTGAATGTACTTATTGGTAGTGGCTTCGAGGCAATGCCTTCCACGACCGAAAGGCAGAACTGTCATTTGCTTTATCAACCTATTTCTCCTTTGATCCATACAACGCTGTATGAATGCAGTACATGCTTACAGTCCCGCTCGCTACGTTGCTTGAGCGTTCACATAGACACACACTAAATCGTTTTGCGACACCATAAGGCTATGCGCGAATACTGACGGTGTTATAGGCAAATTAATTCTTGTTATTGTTAAGGAGTAATCAAGAAATTACTGGTTAATACGTCGGAGAAAGAACAGTGTTAGACGTATTGAGTTCTATTCTTGATGCACTGCCGAGTTAAGGTTTCGTTAAATCTGAACTTCATAGCATTTGATTAACAGAGAGTGTCACGTCCATCCATACAATCGCATCGAAAGGAATCATCCTCATGCGACGCTCAGCCTTTACACTTATAGAACTCCTCGTGGTCATCGCAATCATTGCCATTCTTGCAGCGATTCTGTTCCCGGTCTTTGCACAGGCCCGCGAGGCCGCTCGCCAAACAAGCTGTCTCTCGAACACCAAGCAGTTTGCAACTGCGACCATCATGTATGTTCAGGATTACGATGAAACCATGCCGCAGTCGGTCTACAGCATGGATGCTGCGATTCTGCTGCCTGGATCTGGGAACCGGGTATTCACGGTTTATGATGCGGTGCTTCCTTATATGAAGAACACCGATGTCCTGATTTGCCCGAGCAACCGCCCGGGAATTGACTTCCCAGGGATCATGGCTCCCCTCGGACTTCGCGGCAGTGGAAATTTCCGATACTCCAGCTACGCGCTTAACTTTGCGCTCTTCCAAGACCCTGCTCTGCCACCGGGCTTGTTCCAGGATGACCCAGTTGTGTCCCTCGCCGCTGTCGAGGATGTCGTGAATACAACGATGTTCTTTGACTCGACGTACGTGTTGCCCGGCGGGAAACTTCCGGATCCGAGCTGCCCAAATCCAACAGGGAAATTTGGCTGGGATAACTTCCCAGGTGCTCCACGGCACAAGGATGGGATGTGTGTCAATTTCGTGGATGGTCACTCAAAGTGGTTTCCACGTCGTGGCACGATTCCAGGTACATCCAATGGCGGCGTACCAACTTACACTCTTCCCTGCGATTTGTCTGGTATTCCGGGAGGGACACCAAACACATGATGCGTGTGAACTTCAGATTGATGATGGTTTTCGTGTCGATCGCCATCGTAGTGACACGCTTTGTAACAGGGTGTAAACCGACTGAGCCTGCGCCATCAGCGGCTCCAACTCCTGCACCAGCAGCGACCAGTGAGCAGCAACCAGGGACATCAGCACCACAGACGCCGGCCGTCCCAGATGCGGCAGAGCCTGCGGGTTCGCAAGTCCAGTTCAAGTAGGGCTTGTCAATACACCGGGTGTGATGCAAGATGCGGGTCTTACCGCTCGGTGGTTGGCAAAGTCAAATCCCCATTTTCAAGTATGAAATTGGGGATTTTTCGTATCAATCGTCGCTAAGTGACATCGTTACCATTTGGGTGAAGTTGGATTGTTCTACTTCACCTGTGTTGCGACGAATTCCGCCCACAGAGCATCTAGCTTCTTCCCTGTTGATTCTTCGAACATCGCATCTGAATAGCTTCGTGTTTTCATCGCCTTGTCTAACTTACGAACAAGCCCATGGTCATATTTATGCGTCAAGTAGGCGAGGAAGTACGCCGTTACGCGGTAGGCATCTGTGTACTTATTGTTCGCCGTAATCTTGGTCCGTGGAGCTTCCGGCTCATACCGCCACCAGCGAATATAGTCTGCGACCCCCTCGACAAGCCAACCCGGATTTGACCGGCTGTTTGGATATGCTTGGATTAGGTGCGTCATCTCGTGAATCATCATCCCAAAGTCATCCGGATGCGAACGGACCCACGGGATGCTCACAAAAATGCCACCACCAGTCGCATAAGCAGGAGCATCTTGCTTTAGCTGAAACGTGACCTTTATCGTATCCGCTGGCTTGCTCTGGTCTGTACCGAGAAGGTTCCACACGATGGGGTACCACTGCTCCATTAGGGTTGCGGCGGTTGTTCCCCATTCGGCGAGGTCGGGAGCCGCGGATGTATCTACAACCACTTTAGGTGTTGGAACGGCTTTTGCCGAGCTGAGAATGTAAGCCTGTTTTGTCAGGGCACTACCCGTCGGAAGTGCTGGAGGCTGTTGGAGCAGAAGCGCAAGCGCAAAAATGGTCATCGTGGCTTCTTATTAGCACATTAAAGAGATGCAATGCCTTAGAAGCATTCGCCGTACTAACATTTCCATGTGCATTTATGTACGCTGCTTTAAGGTCGACCCCCGGCGCAACAGGTTTATCAACCTACTCATCCGAGCCGCGAAGCTCATCCCAGAACATTAATAGCTCATGGCGGTTTGTGGTGTCCTGTCCGAAGGATTCCAGCAAATACTTATCGAGGCGTGTGAACCACTCGCGGCTCTCTGCACTGTGACCTAACTTGGCGTGCGCTGCACCCAAAAATGGCCAGTTGAATGGGTCGCTGTTTGCTTTTTCACTGACATCGAGCATTTTGATGGCATCCGCAAACTTACCTTGGCGGAACAGCACAACACCCAGCGTGTTCTTGTACGTGGCACTGGACTCCGGGTCCGACTTCTCAACCGCCACGCGGGCCAGCTGTTCGGCCTTCTCTAGGTCAATTCCGGGGACGGGAAGCAGGCAAGCTCCCCATGCCACATTGTTTGCCTCGAGCGGGGATGACTGCGCAACACTTGCTCCCGAAAGACTTGTGGCGACTTCGGTTTTGTACTGCTCAGGATTGCCGGCGAGCGCCAGGCGGTCCATATTTTCCAAAGGGCTACGGTTTTCAGACAGCATCGATGCCAGCGCGGCACGCGCTTCCGCGGCCTTGTCCGTCCGGAAGTACGCCTCGCCTGCGGCTCGGCGCATCGATGCAGGACATGCATCATCCTTTGGGCATGCCCGTTCGACAAGGTCGATGACATCAGCGTAGGCCCCGCGGCTTCCCAGTACCCGTACCGCCTCGGACAGCGTTCCCAGAATCCTGGAGAAGCGCTCAGCCTCTCGCATTTCCTCAGGCGACACCATCGAAACCGGCTGACGGCTCGCCATCCAGTCGCTGATTCGGTTTCCTGCAGCAACAACACCCATCAGGCCGCCAACCACTACCAGCGTTATCACCACACGCTTGCGCGTCGCATTGTCGGGCTTCATCGCCATTGCCATGTCTCCTGTATTTTTGCATCGTACCCGCATCCAATGCCTTATTGCGTCAACGGTAGAATGGAAGCATCGCCAGTCGCATCCGTACAGGAGAGTTCCGTGTCAGACGCATCAGCCCGCCCCGTTCCCGTTAACCACCCCGCATATCCATCCGTGGATGTCAAAATTGCCATGGAGCTCGGCCTCCGATCCAGCGAATATGACCTCTTAATCGAGCGGCTGGGGCGCGTCCCCACGTACCTCGAGCTCAATATGTTCGCCGTTGAGTGGAGTGAGCACTGCGCCTACAAGTACTCCCGAAACACCCTCCGGGCATTTGGTGAGTTTAAGAAAGCTCAAGATGCCAATGCACTCGAAGGCGCCGGCGTTGTTCCTCTCGGTGACACCGGCCAGGGCATCGTCTTCAAGATGGAATCTCACAACCACCCAAGCTATGTCGAGCCATTTAACGGCTCCGCAACCGGTGTTGGTGGCATCATCCGAGACATCATCAGCATGGGTGCGCGGCCAATCGCCGTTCTAGATAGCCTGCGCTTCGGCGACATCGATGGTGACACAGATGTCCACGTCAAGAACCGCTTCCTCTTTAACGGTGTGGTCCATGGCATCTCCTCCTACGGAAACTGCCTAGGTGTCCCGACCGTTGGTGGTGAAATCACCTTCCATCCTTGCTACAACACAAACCCACTCGTAAACGCGATGGCTATCGGCGTTGTTGAGCTCGGAAATGTTGCAAAGTCGGCTGCCAAGGGCATCGGTAACCCGGTTGTGTTCTTTGGGTCATCCACAGGCCGGGATGGTATCCATGGCGCAACGTTCGCATCCGTGGAAATTTCCGAAGAATCCGAAGCGAAGCGCCCCAATGTCCAAGTGGGCGACCCCTTCTTCGGCAAGCTGCTAATCGAAGCGACGCTTGAAATCCTCGCCACCGGGCACATCCGTGGCATCCAAGACTTCGGCGCCGCCGGCTTTACCTGTGCGAGTGTCGAAATGTCGAGCAAGGGCAATGTTGGCATGGACATTAAT